>JBBSES010000353.1:0-5398 GCA_038239465.1 Gemmatales bacterium | reverse complement strand
CCTCGGCCTGCTCGGGCGACATGTAGTTGGGCGTGCCCATGATGGCGCCGCTGCGCGTTTGCTCGGTTTCAGCGTCGAGTTGTTTGGCGAGGCCGAAGTCGGTGATCTTCGGCGTGCCCTCCTTGGTAATCAGGACGTTGGCCGGCTTCAAGTCGCGGTGGATGATCTTCTTGCTATGGGCCGCGAACATGGCTCGGGCGATGGTCTCCATCATCTCGGCCGACCAGCGCACCGGCTGCGGCGTCTTGGCCAGCTTGCCGTGCAGGCTGCCGCCATCGACGAATTCGAGCGAGAAATAGGGCAAACCATCGTAGGTGCCGATCTCGTAAATCTGCACGATGTTCGGATGCTGCATGGCCGCGATGGCCTGCGCCTCGATGCGGAAGCGGGCCAGGTCGTCTTCGTCGGCCATGCTGGCGTCGCGGATCATCTTCAGCGCGACGACGCGATTGAGTTCCCGGTGCCGGGCCTTGTAGACGATGCCCATGCCGCCCTTGCCGAGAACGCCGAGGAGTTCGTAGCCGGGCACGACGGGACCGCCGCTTGCTTCGGCCGGGCGAGAGCTGAGGACGCGGCCGACACCCTCTGGCGTGGTGACGGTGGCGACCTCGCCCGGATCGTCCGGCGTCAAATCGAGGGTCGTCTCGGGGGCGGGGCTGCGCACTTGCGTGTCGGTCGGCTTGGAAGGCGGCGCGGCCGGGGGATAACTCGCGGTTTCCGTGCCAACGGCAGAAAGCGCATCGACGGGCGGCATCTGGCTTCCCGCCGAGGGGTTTAATGTGCCATAAGGCGTAGCGCTGGCTTCATCGGTCGGCGCCGTGGCCGACGGATTGAGGGACGCGAACGGCGTGGCGTCGGGATCGTGCGACGACTGATCGGCGCGCAGTGAATCGAACGGATTGGGGTCAGGCATAGATCACCCGGGCATTAGGTGGAGCGAAGTCCGCTGTCATGTCATGCGGAAATAGCGGCGCGAGCGTACACGAATTTTAAGCCGGGGGCGATGGGAAAGCGAGGGAAAAAGGAGGAAGTTTGCCGTGCTGACGGCGTATGGAGTGTCGGGGAAGTGGACCGGCAAACTCAGAACTCCTCCCGCACCGTATTGGGCGTTGGATCAAGGACGAGAAACGTAACGCGGCGGTCTTTGGATCGGCCGGAACTTTCATCAGCAGGGAGAACGAGGTATTCGAAACCCACGCACTCGGGCGCAACCAGTCGGGCATCGACGAGGAAGTCATAAGTCCATTTTGCACGGCGGAACGCTAAGTTACGGTCGGCGGCAAGCGCTACGAACCTCACGTGATATTCTTGCTTGAGAACGTCGGGCAGAACATTGGCGTCGAGCCAAGCCGTATGCGCCGCTTTGAGATCTTCGCGGCCCCGATCCAAGTTGAAACAATGGAAGCGCCGGAGGACTTTTTCGTTGGGAGTATTGGTATCCGCGGGGTTCATCACCATATCGCCCGCCGTGAATGGAACAGGCGGGAACAGACTCACGTCATACTCCATCACGTAGCCGGGCACGACGTTGATGAGACGGGGATGGCCTGGGGTGGATTGCACGGCTCCTCCACACGATTAGGGACTTCGCCCTTCCGGTTGATCTCAGATGATTCGGCCAAATTCATCCACCGACGAGACTTCCAGGCACCAGGGATGTTCCAATTCCTCGCCCGGCTCGCAGATTCTGCCCGTATTAAAATCGGCGTAGCGCTTGCGCTTCCACCGAACGGGCGGCTTTCCATTGGGGCCGAGTACCCAGACCGCTTGGGAGTCGTCGAATGGCAGCGTGGCGAACCGGCCGCCGCCTTGCAGGGTCAGTCTCTAGGCTTGTTGCAAAAAATCCCAGCGAACTCCGGCCAGAACAAGTAGCGCCTTCGAGTCGTCTTCCCCTGAAAGCGTCATCATGCCTTTGTCGCATTTCCAGACACCGCCGGCCGATCCCAGATATAGGGGGCTATCGAGTTGCTCCCAATCGCCCCGCTTCGAAGCGGGACCATAAGCCGCCGACGCGGTGATTTTCATGCAGCAGGAGAGCGACCAGTCCGGGATTCGTTTCGGCTTCGTGGTCAGAATGATGGTAATCATTGCCGGTGACTCTCCTGCCGCTTCTCATGGTTGACTCTTGGCCTAAGCACGAAAGCGGGGAAAAGCGGCCGCGGGCGTCGTCATTTCTTTTATTATTCGCACGGAAGTGCGCAAGCCCTTCGCGTGTCCTCGCTTGAGCTGAAGCCGGCGAGCCGGGCCTTCGTGCAGGGGCTTGGCGAAACCTTGCTGCCGCTCGCTTCCTATTTCGGTACAATCGCCCTCGCGCCCTCGAACCCGCGTTGCGGGCCATGCCCCTCTCCCACCGCAGGAGTATTCCCATGCGTCGAACCTTCATCATCGGCTGGAGCGTGTGCCTGATGACTTCCCTCGCCGCCGCTGAGGTGACCGGCCCGACCGACTTCGGCAAGACCGCCGACGGCATGCCCGTCGAGGTCTATACGCTGAAAAACGCCAACGGCGTCGTCGCCAAGCTGATGACGCTCGGCGCCACGCTGATCGAATTGCACGCGCCGGACAAGAAGGGCAAGACCGCCGACGTGGTCCTCGGCTTCGACGACGTGGCCGGCTACCAGTCCGACCGCAACCAGTATTTCGGCTGCACCACCGGACGCGTCGCCAACCGCATCGCCAAAGGGAAATTCAAACTCGACGGCAAAGAGTATCAGCTGGCCATTAACAACGACGTCAACCATCTCCACGGCGGCGCCCAGCGCAGCCTCGACAAGGTCGTCTGGAAGGCCGAACCGCTCAAGGACAAGAACGCCGTGCGCTTCACCTACACCAGTCCCGACGGCGAGGAGAACTATCCCGGCAAGCTCGACCTCGCCGTCACCTACACGATGACCGACAAGAACGAGCTGCGCATCGAGTACTGCGCCACCACGGACAAGGCGACGCCGGTGAACCTGACCAACCACAGCTATTTCAACCTTGCCGGCGCCGGCAGCGATACCATCCTCGACCACGAATTGACGGTCGCCGCCGACAAGGTGACGCCGCCCGACGAGACGCTGATTCCCACGGGCAAGATCGCTCCCGTGGCCGGCACGCCGTTGGATTTCGCCAAGCCCATGAAGATCGGCGTTCGTATCGAGGCGCTGACGAAGACGCCGTACCTCGGCTACGACCACAGCTATGTTCTGACCAAGACCGACGTGAAGACAGTGGCCGTCAAAGCGGTGTCGCGCACAGGCGATCCCTTTGGCGCACAGGGGTTCGCTGCTTGCGGACGGAGCGATGGCGAATCGCGGCGCCGAGCCTTAGGGAAATGTCCAAAGCGGCCGAAGCCCTAGTTCGCGCAGCGTCAGCTTCACTTCCTCGATCCGCTGCGTCGAGATGCCGCTGTCCGCGCGGTATTCAACGCGTACCCTCAGCGTCAGCCCCTTGCCGACCAGCTTAGCCAGAACCTTCGTGTAGAAATTCATCCACTTTTCCACTTGCTGCCAATCCTTGGCTCCGTAAAGGATGGCACAAACGGCGATGAGGATGATATCCATGAGGAGATGCCGTGAAGCACGGGCGAAGGAAAAGCCGTGCCGCGCCGCCGATAGTTATTGCTAACCGCCGTCGGGAGCGTTATTCTCACTTGAGCCACCCTGCCCCACCGGCCCTGAGCCAGCCCTCCCGCCCCTACTCGGTCTTCGCCGTTTCGCCGCCGCGAAGTCCCGAGACCGCGAAGAAGGAGCCACCCGCCATGTTGCGTTTCCAGAACACCGCGTCGCGCGTCGACCTGCTCAACCGCCGGGAAATGCTGCGCGTCGGCGGCTTGTCCCTGGGCGGATTGACGCTGCCGGCGCTGCTCGATTCCGCACGGGCATCGACGCCGTCTTCGGCCAAGGACAGCACGCGGGCGGCCAGCTTCGGCAAGGCGAAGAAGTGCATCCTGCTCTATCTCTCCGGCGGCCCGGCCCAGCTCGATACCTTCGATCCCAAGCCCGACGCTCCCGCCGAGATTCGCGGCGAGTTCGGCACCATCGCCACGTCCGTGCCCGGCGTGCGATTCGCGGAAATCTTGCCGCACTCGTCGAAGCTGATGAAGCATATGGCCGTGGTCCGAAGCATGGCCCACGACCACAACGACCACGGCCGGGGTTCCTACTGGATGTTCACCGGCGTGCCCTATGCCGGTTCGGTGAGCGACGTGAATTCGATGAGCCGCGCCGACATGCCGCACATCGGCTCGTGCGTGGCCAAGCTGGAGCCGGGCAAGGGGCCGATGCTGCCGTTCGTCATCGTGCCGCACCGCATGGACGTGGCGGGCGGCCGTCGCGCCGGGCAGTTCGCCGGCGCCCTCGGCGCCAAGTACGATCCGCTGCTCACGGGCGGCAACCCCAACGAGGAGCAATTTCGCCTGGAGCATTTGCCGCTCGCCGCCAGCGAGTCCAACGACGTGCTGACGCGCCGCGTCAACTTGCTCGACCAACTCGACCAGCAAGCCAAGGAGATGAACGGCCTGGCGATGAGCAAGTCGGTTCGGGAAAACCAGGCCAAGGCGCTCGACGTGCTTTCCTCGGAAGCCGTGCGCAAGGCGGTCGATCTGTCGAGCCTGGACACCAAGGCGCGCGAGCGCTATGGCCGCAACCTGTTCGGCCAATCGGTCCTCCTTGGCCGACGTATGTTGGATGCCGGCGCTCGGCTGGTGCAGTGCAACTGGCAGCGGGCGCAGGGCAAGAACGGCTTCGCCTGGGACACGCACTGGAACAACTTCACCGCCCACAAGGACGACCTGGTGCCCCCCTTCGACCAGGCGTTTCATGCCCTGATGACCGACCTGGAAGAGACGGGCCAGCTGGCCGACACCCTGGTTGTCGTCGCCGCCGAGTTCGGCCGCTCGCCGAAGATCACGCGCAGCAACAGCGGCCGCGAACACTGGCCCGACTGCTATTCCGTGGTCTTCGCCGGCGCCGGTATCAAGGGCGGCCAAGTCTATGGCGCTTCAGACAAGATCGCCGCTTATCCGGCCACGGCGCCGACCAGCCCGGCCGATTTCATCGCCACGATCTACCACTGCATGGGCATCGATCCGCACGCGGAGACGCACGATCACCAGGGCCGGCCGTTCGTCCTGGCGCGCGGCAATCCGATCGGGCCGCTGGTGGGGGCGTGAGGCAACTTGGGCGAGCGTCGAAGCGTCGGCCCCTTGAGTATGCAAACTCAGGGGGCTGACGCTTCTGTTCGCCAACGTATTGTCGCCGCACGCTTCTGCGAAGCGTCGCTAACCATTCGACTTCCTCTCGATTTCCCGCGCGGCCAAATCGTAACAACAAAAGGTGGGAGGGAGTCGGTGCCTCCGTCGCGTTCCTTCGAGATCTACGGGCTTGGCTAATCTTCCGCAAACGACTCTCCAAAT
>JBBSES010000352.1:0-5400 GCA_038239465.1 Gemmatales bacterium | reverse complement strand
GGGAGGCGGTCAATTTCGCCTACAAGTTCGCGCCGCGTTCGACCGCGACGATCCTGCATCCCGAAGGCGTGGCCCGCATCGACCTCGGGCCGGGCAAAACGCTCGGCGAGTTCGGCATCGTCAAGCTATTGGCCGCCGAGGACGCCACCCGGCCAAGCGCCGTCGCGTCCGCCGCGGGTTGGCGCGGCGATCGCTTGTTCGAAAGCGGCGACGGCAAAGCGTGGGTCGTCGCCTTCGACACCGACGATAGCGCCCAGAGATTCCAGGCTTCGATTGGCCAACTGCGCCGCGTCGAAAAGCCGGGGTACAAGGAAATCGACGCCGGCGCCAATAACTTGCGGCTCGAAGGGCCGAAAGGGGAAATCCTGGCCGTCCGCCGGCAGGGCGCCCGTGTCTTCGTCTTCGACGCCGCTAACGGACGGGCCTATCGCGCGTTGCAAGAGCGCGTCGAAGGACCGCCGAGCCTGACCATTTACGCGGCCAAGGAAAAGAAGACCATCAGTTTCGGCGAACTGACCGACCGCCTGCTCGACGCCGATATCGTCTGCGTCGGCGAGACGCACGATAGCGACGCGCACCATCGGGTGCAGTTGCAAATCATTAAGGCGCTGTTCGCCCGCGACGAACGCCTCGGCGTCGGCATGGAGATGTTTCAACGGCCGTTTCAGAAGGAACTCGACCGCTACCTCGCCGGCGACGCCAAGGAAGATGACTTCCTCAAGGCGACCGAGTACAAGACGCGCTGGGGCTACGAGTGGGCGCTCTACCGGCCCATCGCCGACTTCTGCCGCAAGAACGGCGTGGCCCTCGGCGCCCTGAACGCGCCGCGCGAACTGACGCGGCAAATCTCCAAGGTCGGCTACGACAAGCTCGGCGACGACGAGAAGAAGCAGTTGGGCGAGGTCGATTTCCAGGTGAAGGCGCACCGCGATTATTGGTACGAGCGCCTCGCCGCCATGCACGGCCAAAAGGACGTGCCCGCCGAGCAGAAGGAAAAGTCGTATCAGGTGATGACCGTTTGGGACGAATACATGGGCGCCAGCGCGGCGCAGTTCCAGAAGGCCCGGCAGCTGCGGCGCATGGTGATTTTGGCGGGCAGCGGCCACGTCGAACGCGGCTTCGGCATCCCCGACCGCGCCGCCAAACGCACCGGCGGCAAGGTAGCGACCATTCGCACCGAAGTGGGCGTGGAGATGGAGAAGATCACCGATGATCCGGCGGCGGACTATGTGATACTGGTGAAGTGAAAGCTTGATGAAGCTCGTTCCCAAGCCGGAAGCTCTGGGAACGAGAACCAGGGAAACGGAACCAAAACGGCGCGGCGCGCGTCTCAGCGGAGGAACTCCTGCCACGAGATTTCCACCTATCCCAAAGAGTCGGCACCCGAGGGAGATGGAACCGATGACCCCTCAAGGCGTTCGCCTTTCCGGGCGAGCGGGTGTGGCGCTTGCTCTCCTATCGCTGTTCGCTTTTCCGCTGGTGGCCGATGAGCGGGCGCCGCCTCCTCAAACCGCGCGCATCAACCGGCTCATCGCGGCGACGTGGCCGGCACACGGCTTGAAGCCGGCCGAGCGCTGCACCGATCACGAATTTATCCGGCGAGCGTCGCTCGATATTATCGGCCGCATCGCCACTGTTGAGGAAATCGAGCGCTACCTGAAAGACGAGCCGGGCACGCGCCGCGCGCAACTCATCGACCGCTTGCTCGCCGGCAAGGAATACGAGCGCTATTGGGCCACGCGCTGGACGCACTGGCTGATGACCCGCTGCCGCCATCCGCTGCACCGCGAGCAAATGCGGCACTGGCTCGAAGAGGAAGTTTTCGCCAAAGACCTGTCGCACCGCGAAATGGTCGAGCGCTTGCTGACCGCCACCGGCAAGACGAACGACAACGGCGCCGTCACCTTCTTGCTCGCCAACCTGGGCGTGCCGACGGCCGAACTCTATCCCGAGCTACCCGAAGCCCAGCGCCTCGCCCGGCATGGGCAATTCGACATGGCGCCGGCGACCTCTCGTTCCGCCCAACTGTTTCTCGGCTGCCAGCTGGCCTGCGTGCAGTGCCACGACCATCCGTTCAACCCCGACTGGAAGCAACGCGATTTCTGGGGCCTGAACGCCTGCTTCCGGCAAGTCCGGCGCGTGGGCGAACCGGGCGAACGGGAATGGCAACTCATGCCGAACCACATGTGTGGATTGCAACACCTCGCGGCAAGTTGCGCGGACGACGGCCTGGCTCGCATTCCCATCGTGTCGCTGGAGGACGATCCCAAGTCGAACGCTTCTGGCGTCGTCTTCTTCGAGAAACGCAACGGCGTCATTCTCCCCCGCGAGCCGATCTTTCTGGACGGCCGCAAACTAGCGGCCGGCAAAGAGAGCCGTCGCGCCCAGGCGGCCCGGCTGTTCACCAGCCATCCGTTCTTCGCGCCGGCTTACGTCAATCGCATGTGGGCACAATTGTTCGGCCGCGGCCTGAACGAGAAACCCGCTTACGACGACTTCGGCAGCCATAACGGCGTGGTCCATGCGGCATTGCTCGAGCGCCTGGCCAAGGACTTCATCGCGGGCGGTCATAAGCCGAAAGACGTCATTCGCTGGATCTGCCTCAGCGAACCGTATCAGTTGAAATCGGCTGCCAACCCGACCAACGACAAGCCGGACGACGAAGTCCATTTCAGCCGACAGCTGCTCACGCCGCTCAGCCCGGAGCAACTCGGCGATTCGCTGCTGACGGCGGCCGACCTACTCCACCGCGAGGGCGAGGAATGGGACCGCTTCCGCGCCGGCTGGCGCCGGGGCCTGGCCAGCGACTTCACGGGAGACGACGGCGGCGACGATGCCATGAACCAAGAGGGCACCGCCCGGCAGACGCTCCGATTGATGAACGGCCCCGAAATGCAGGCGCTGCTTCTCGGCGAAAAGGGGCCGATCGCCAAAGCCAAGCAATTGCCTTTGGAGCAGGCCATCGACCACTTGTTCCTGGCAACGCTCAACCGGCCGGCCACGCCGCGCGAACAGCGGCAGATCGCCGCCCACCGGCCGTTGCTCGGCAGGATCAAGGAGGAGGACGAGACGCCCCTGCTGCAAGACCTGTTCTGGGCGTTGCTCAATAGCGGCGAGTTCGCGTCCAACCGTTGACCGCGCAGCTGGCGCGTCGTCGTCGTCAACCGTTCGCCGAGGCACGACTTGCGATGCTCGAGGCCAGAGTTCGTGGAACCAAATCGGCCGCGCGGCCGTCCGATGTGTGGGGGCTGAAGAAGATGCCGGCCTTGAAAAAATATTGCCCAAAACGACCGGCCCGCGGCCTGAAGTTACCGTCCCCTGAATCGGTATAACGCGACCGCCGGCCGATACTCCGGCCGCTTGTCCGGGGTTTAGTCCAAGAGACGCCTTGCCGTTATGCTAAGATATCGAGCCGCGCGGAGCGAATTCTCGATCCGCCGGCCGTCACGATCCGATCTGACCCAAACGAGTCGGCTTCAAGGGAGAAACGCGAACATGACCCACGAAACGCTGCGTGCCGCGGGGCGCGGAGGAATTTTGGCCCGCGCGGCCGGTGTGCTGCTGATCGGCGGCGCTGCCCTCGGCCTCACCCTGGCCAGCCACGCCCAGTCGCCCGGCGCCAAGACGGCCGACGTCAAGAAAGCGGCCGATCCGGCGCCCAGCACCGCCGGCGGACTGGCCAATGTCGATGAAGCCGTCAAGGTCATCAACGACTTGATCGGCTCCAAGTGGAAGAACGACAAGGGCGAAAGCCTCTATCAGCGCGCCGACATGTGCTCCGACTACGAGTACATCCGCCGCGTGTCCCTCGACATCATCGGCCGCATCGCCAAGGTCAGCGAAATCCACAAATTCGAAGCCGAGGTCAAGTCGAACGGCTCGGCGAAGGCCCGCGCCATGCTCGTCGATCGCCTCCTCGCCAGCGAGGAATACACGCAAAACTGGTCCACCATCTGGACCTACTGGCTGATGACCCGCACCGGCCCGCGCCTCTACCGCGACCAGCTGCACCTGTGGCTGGAAGAGGAAATGTTCTCGCAGCCCAACATGTCCCTCAAGGACCTCGCCGACAAGCTCGTCACCGCCACCGGCAAGACCAACGCCAACGGCGCCGTCAACTACTTCCTCGCCAACCTCGGCGGCAGCACGGGGCCGCAGGGTCGCCGCGGCATGGGCGGCCCCGACGCCAAGACGCTGGAAAAAGAAGGCCAGTTCGACATGGTGCCGATCACCAGTCGCACCATCCGCGTCTTCCTCGGCTACCAGATTCAATGCACCCAGTGCCACGACCACCCGTTCAACGCCGACTGGAAGCAGAAGCACTTCTGGGGCGTCAACGCCTTCTTCCGGCAGACCGAGCGCGTCGGCCAACCCCAGGGCATGAACAAGAAGGGCATGCCCGACGCCGTCCTGACCCTCACCGACAATAGCGAGTACAACAAGAAGGGCATCGTCTACTTCGAGAAGCGCAACGGCGTCTTCCTGCCCAGCGAACCGATCTTCCTCGACGGCACCAAGCTGCCCAAGGAGAGCCAGGTCACGCGCCGCCAGGAACTGTCTCGCTTCCTGACCAGTCACAAGAACTTCTCGAAGGCGTACATCAACCGGATGTGGGCGCACTTCTTCAGCCGCGGCTTCACCGAGAAGGCGGCCGCCGACGATTTCGGCGAACACAACCCGGTCATGCACGACGAGTTGCTGGAGCGCCTCGGCGAAATGTTCTCCGGGTCGGCCGGCTACAACCCGAAGCACCTCATCCGCTGGATCTGCGCCAGCGAGCCGTATCAGCTGAAAGCCATCGCCAACAAAACCAACGACAAGTCGGAAGACGAGGTCTATTTCAGCCGGCAACTGCTCAAGGCCATGAGCCCCGAGCAACTGTTCGAGTCGCTGCTGGCGTCCACCCAGCCCAAGGCCAACCGCAACGACGACGAACAGAAGAAGTTCCGCGCCGACTGGATGCGTAAACTGACCGTTCAGTTCGGCGACGACGAAGGCAACGAAGCGACCTACAGCGGCACCGTCGTGCAAGCCCTTTTGCTCATGAACGGCCGCGAGTTGAACGCTTCTCTGACCGCCAAGGACGGCACGCTGAGCGAGGCCCTCAAGTTCAAGGGCAAGGCCGCCGTCGATCACCTGTTCCTGGCGACTTTGAACCGCCCTTGCACCCAACGCGAGTTCACGCAACTGACCGCCGCGGCCGTCCTCAAGGGCATCAAGGAAACTGACCAGACCGCCATGCTCACCGACATGCTCTGGGCGCTCGTCAACTGCAATGAGTTCATCCTGAACCATTGATCGTTGAGATCGCACGGTAGAACCGCGGGCCCGGTTGGTTTTGCGGGCCCCCCCCCAAGTGAAACAGTGGCGGGGGGGCGTACTATAGAAACTCTGCGCGTC
>JBBSES010000351.1:0-5408 GCA_038239465.1 Gemmatales bacterium | reverse complement strand
TCACACGTCGGCCTTACGGCTCGACGCTCGCCGTTCCAGGTGTTGCCGGAAGGTAGATGCGAAACGTCGTGCCCATGCCGGGCGTGCTTTCGCAGCGGATGCGGCCGCCGTGCGCCGTGACGATTTCGCGGACGATGGCCAACCCCAGGCCGCTGCCGCCCGCTTCGCTCTGGCCGGGGATGCGAAAGAAGCGGTCGAAGACGTGCGGCACGAATTCCGCCGCGATCCCCTGGCCTGTGTCGGCGACGCTCAGAACTACCTCCCCCGCTTCAGCCGCCGCGGAGAGGGTGATTTGGCCGCCGGCGTGGCTGTAGGTCAGAGCGTTATCCAACAAGTTGTTCAAGGCATGACCCAACCGCTGCTCATCGACCTGGATGAAGGGCAATTCCTCGGGGGTCTCGACGGTCAGCGCCACGTCCCGATCCTCGGCGCGCGGCCGCAGTCGGTCGGCGGCGTCGCGCAGCACATCGACCGGCTTGTGCGGCTTTAATTCCAGATGGCGGCCTTGCTCCAGACGCGCCAGATCGAGCATATGATTGACCATATCCAGCAGCCGTTCGGCGTTGTCGCGCGCATCGAGCAATAGCTCGGTCTGTTTGTCGGCCAACGGCCCGACCTTCTCTTCGAGGAGCAAGTGCAGCGCCAGGCGGATGCTCGTCAACGGCGTCTTCAATTCATGGCTCACCGTGGCCACCAGGTCGCTCTTCACCTGATCGAGCAAGCGGAAGCGCGTCACGTCCTGCAGCAAAACCGCGGCGCCGAGCGTATTGCCGTAGGGATCGTCGATCGGCAGGCAGCGCGGCAAGAAGAAACGCTCTTCGCCGTCGAGACGCAGGACGACCACGCGCTCGAAGTCGTCGGGCAAGTACGCTTGTTGCCGTTCGAGGGCGTCTTGCAGGGGCTGACGCAGGGTATCGGGCGGTTCCCAGGGAAGGGAGGGCCGGTCCCCCTTGCGGCCAACGACGCCGAGGAATCGTTCGGCGGCCGGATTGGCCATTTCCACTTGCCGCGCGCCGTCTAGCACCAGCAGGGGATCGGGAAAGGCATCGATGGTCGCCTGTCCGGTGCGTTGGGCGCGGAGCAAGCGGGAATAGTCGGTCTGGCGGTAGTGGCGCAACTGCCTGGCCATGGCGTTGAAGGAATCGGCGAGCAAGCCCAACTCGTCGCCCGAGGTAACGGGGACGAGTTGGTCGAGGTTGCCGCCGCCGATGGCCTGCGCCGACGCGGTCAGGGCGCGCAACGGCCGGACGATGGTGCCGACGACGCGGCTCACCAGCCAAACGGCGAGGAGGGCGGTGACGCCCAGGCCCATGCCGAAACCGGCGATCGAGTCGCGCGCGATCCGCCGGGCCGCGCGGCTCGCCTGCTCCATGTTGTCCTGGTTCATGCGCAGGATTTTGCCGGAGGCGTCCTTGATCTCCTCGAAGGTGTCCGAGAGGCCGCCGGCGCCGAAGTAGTCTTCCGAACGCTGCGTCGCGCGAGCGGGCCGGGCGTAAAAGGCGTCTCCCTGAGCGCGGTATCTCTGGGCCAGCGCGGTCAGTCGTTCCGTCTCCTCCGCCTCGCCGGGAAGGGTGATGTTGCCTTGCTCCTTGCTCAAGTTGTCGTCGAAGGCTTTCCAGTTCGGCGCGTATTGTTTGCGCGCCTTGTCTTCCCGTCCCGCCAGGGCGAATTGAAATGACGAATCGACGCGCTCGAGCGCTTCGTTGAGGCGCTCCATGTACAGCACGCTGTCGTAATTCTCGTGCAGAATGGCATCGATGCTGTCGCCGAGACGGTAGAGCAGCACGACCGCCGTGCCGCCCAGGAGGATCGGCAAGGCAAGCAGGGGCAATAGAGTAAGAACGACGCGCAGGCGTAGGGAGGCTTTTATGAGCATGTGGTATTGGGTTAGCAAGCGGCGTGCCGACCGGCCGGCTACAGCCCGAAACGCTTGCGCTTGCGATAGAGCGTACTCGGGTCGATGCCGAGAATTTCCGCGGCCGCTTCCATCGTCGGCGTGCTTTCGAGGATGCGGCGGATGTGTTCGCCTTCGAGTTGTTCGAGGGTGGCATGGCCGCCGAGTTCGATGCCGGACTTCGGCCGCGATCCGACCTGCGCGGGCAAGTCGGCCAGGCCGATGAGTGGACCGGGGGACAGGATGGCGCCGCGCTCGATGCTGTTGCGCAATTCGCGGACGTTGCCCGGCCAGGAATGGCGCTCGAACGCGGCCCGCGCCTCGTCGGTGAAGCCGGTCAGCGCCTTGCCGGCCTGGCGAGCGAAGAAACTTAATAAGTGTTCGGCCAGGGGCAGGATGTCGGCACGGCGCGTGCGCAGCGGCGGCATCGTGATCTCGATGACGTTGAGCCGATAGAGCAAGTCCTCGCGGAAACGGCCCGACGCCGTCTCGGCTTCGAGGTCGCGGTTGGTCGCCGCGACGATACGCACGTCGCCGACGCGCGTCAGCGTTTCGCCGACGCGCTCGTAGCTTTTTTCCTGCAAGAGGCGCAACAATTTCGGCTGCAGCGCCGGCGGCAAATCGCCGACCTCATCGAGAAACAGCGTCCCCCCCTCGGCCGCCGCGACCTTGCCCACGGTGTCGCGCACCGCTCCGGTAAAGGCGCCGCGGACGTGGCCGAATAGCTCGCTTTCCAACAATTCGGCCGAAAGGCTCGGGCAATGCACGGTGACGAACGGAGCCGCCGCCCGCTTGCTGTGGGCGTGGACAGCGCGGGCCACCACGCCCTTGCCGGTGCCGCTTTCGCCGCGCAGGAGCATCGTCGCCTCGCTGGGGGCGGCGCGCAGGGCCAGGTCAATGGCGGCGCGCATTGTCGGTTCGCGCGATTGCATGTCGGCCTCGGGCACCTCGGAGCGGACTTGCGCCTCCAGGTTTTCGACGCGCGACTGCAGACGGCGCGCGCGATCCACGCGCTCAAGCACGAGTCGGATTTGATCCGGCGTGTACGGTTTGGGCAGGTAGTCGAGGGCGCCGCGGCGCATCGCTTCGACGGCCGTCTCGATGGTGGCGAACGCGGTGATGACCACCACGCACAGGCCAGGAGCCAATCGCAGCAATTCGGGCAAGAGGTCGAGGCCCTGTTCGCGGGCCAGGCGCAAATCGAGAAAGGCCGCGTCGTGGCTCCCGTGCGCCAGTTGCTCCAGGGCGCCGGCGCGGTCGCGCGCCTCGGCGGCGCGGTGGCCCATCGCTTCCAGCGCGATGCGCAGGGTCCGCCGCAAACTCGCTTCGTCGTCGATGATCAGAATGTTCATGAGTTTGGCTTCGGTCGGGCAATTTGCACGGCGATACTTGCACGATGCACGGTCGGACGCCGGTTTATTCGCGATTTGAAGCCGAAAACTGGCGTTTCACCCGGCGGCACGCTCCTTGCGATACATCCAAGACGAAGACCGCGACGCGACGCGGGCGTTGCCATTGTAGGACGGCCGCGATTCGACGGCGGAAATCGACGGGGAAAGTGCCATGCCTTTGACCTTCGGATTGTTCGTCCTCGGCCTGTCCGGCCTCGGCCTGATGTATCTGTTCGCCATCGCCTGCGACAAAGTTTGACCAAGGAGCCGCCATGATCTGGTTCACCGCCCTCGTCAGCCTCTTGTTGTTCGTCTACCTGCTCGCGGCACTCCTGCGCCCGGAATGGTTTTAAGGGTCCACGTACATGCATATGTTCTTCTACCCTCTCTCGGTCCTCGCGCTGACCTTCCTGCTGGCGGTCCCCCTGGGACTGTACATGGCTCGGGTGTTCGAGGGGCGTCTGCCCGGCTGGACGCGCCGCCTCGAAAGTCCGCTGCGTACGGGCGGCATGGATTGGAAACGGTACGCCCTGGCGCTGCTCGCGTTCAACGTGGCGGCGTTCATCGTCGGTTTCGCCGTGCTGGCGCTGCAGCCGCTTCTGCCGCTCAATCCCGACGGTAAGAAGATGCTCGCCGCCTCGACGATCTTCAACACCGCCTGCTCGTTCCTGACCAACACGAACTTGCAGCACTACTCCGGCGAAGTGCATCTATCGTACTTCAGCCAGATATTCTTCGTCTGCTGGAAGCAGTTCGTCACGCCCGCAATAGGGCTATGCGCCCTGGTGGCCATGGTTCGCGGCTTGCGCGGCGACCGCGACATGGGCAACTTTTACGTCGATCTCTGGCGCGGCGTCGTCTACTTGTTTCTCCCGGTGGCGCTGATCGTCGCCATATTACTGATGGCGGCGGGCGTGCCGATGACCCTCGAAGGCAATGCATCGGCTACCACCGTCGAAGCCGGCTCAATGGGAAATGACGACGACGGCAAGCCGCTCGTCCAGCAGATTGCCCGCGGTCCTGTCGCGGCCATCGTGGCCATCAAGCAGCTGGGCACCAACGGCGGCGGCTACTTCGGCGTCAACTCGGCGCACCCGTTCGAAAACCCCACGGCGTTCAGCAACTTCATTGAGTGCCTGTGCATCATCCTCATCCCGGTGGCCACGCTGGTGATGTTCGGCAAGATGCTCAATAACCTCAAACACGCCGGCGTCGTCTTCGGCGTCATGCTCCTGCTCTCCGCGGGCACCATCATTTGGGCCGTCTCTTTCGACACGCTGCAACCCAATCCGGCGCTCACGACCCAGGCGGCGCGCAACTATCAAGTGCCCGATCCCAAGGCGGAGGGCGGCCGTCGCGCGGTCGATATCTCCGCCGTCGCCGGGCTGCCGGTCGAGCAATCGCTCGGCAACATGGAAGGGAAAGAACTGCGCTTTGGCACCGCCGCTGGCGCCACATGGGCGGCACTGACGACGAACACGTCCAACGGTTCGGTCAACTGCATGCACGACAGCCTCAACCCCCTCGCGGGTTTGACGCCGCTCACGGGCATGTGGCTGAACTGTATCTGGGGCGGCGTGGGCGTCGGCCTCATCAACCTGCTCGTCTACCTGATCGTTGGCGTTTTTCTCTCGGGGCTGATGGTGGGCCGCACCCCGGAATACCTCGGCAAAAAGGTCGAGGCCCGCGAGATGAAACTGGCCATGCTGGCGTTGCTCGCCCACCCCATCCTGGTTCTGGGACCAGCGGGCCTGTTCGCGGCGCTCGATTGGGGAACCAAGGCGACTAACAATCCGGGCGCGCACGGCTTCGCGGAAATCCTCTACGAGTTCTCGTCCGCGTCGGCGAATAACGGCTCGGGCTTCGAGGGTTTGGGCGATACGCACGGCTTCGAGGAGGCGGCCGCGAATCCCTCGCCGCCCGCGCCTTTCGCCGCCCACTGGGATATCGCCACGGGCCTGGTGATGCTGTTCGGCCGCTTCATCCCGATCCTCGCCCCGCTGGCCCTCGCCGGCGCATTGGCGGCCAAGAAGCCGACGCCCTTCACCGCCGGCACCATGCGCACCGACACCTTCACCTTCGGGTTTGTGTTGCTGGGCACGATCCTGCTGGTCGGCGCCCTG
>JBBSES010000350.1:0-5420 GCA_038239465.1 Gemmatales bacterium | reverse complement strand
GGATTCTAATTTAAGGCGAGGTATGCTGTCTGACATCTTACTTCCAGGCAGTCGCCTTCTTGCCCTCGTATCCCACCGTTCGCGCGGAGGTCTTGCTCGTGACGATCCGCCTTTTCGCCTTCGGTCAAGCGCTGCTGGTCGTTGGATTGGTTTGCCGCGGCGCTGACCTCCATGCGGAGCAACCGGCCCCGGCGGCGGTCCAACTCTTCGAGAAGGAGATTCGGCCGCTGCTCGTCGCGCGCTGCCTGAAATGCCACGACGACAAGCAGGCCAAGGGCGGCTTGAAGATGACTTCACGCGCCAACCTCGTCGAGGGCGGCGGGACGGGGCCGGCTATCGTGTCGGGCAAGGCCGACGAAAGTTTGCTCATTCAGGTGGTCCGCTACAAGGCCCGGCCGCGCATGCCACCCAAGGAAACCGACCGCCTGACGAAGGCCGAGATCGACTTGCTCACCCGCTGGGTGGACATGGGCGCGCCCTGGCCCGCCAAGGAAGCGATCGCGGACAAGGGCGCCATCACCGACGAGCAGCGCCGCTTTTGGGCGTTTCAATCGGTGAAAGATCGGCCCCTTCCTTCGGTCAAGGACATGGCCTGGCCGGTGGCGCCGCTCGACCGCTTCATCCTCGCTCGCCTGGAGGAAAAGGGGCTGAAGCCCGTTGGCTTGGCCGACCGGCGCGTCCTCATTCGCCGGGCGACCTTCGACCTGATCGGCCTGCCGCCGACGCCCGAGGAGGTGAAATCCTTCGTCGATGATCCGGCCGCCAACGCCTTCGAAAAGGTTATCGATCGCCTCTTGGCGTCGAAGCATTACGGCGAGCGCTGGGGCCGGCACTGGCTCGATTTGGCCCATTACGCCGACACCGCCGGCGAGACGGCCGACTTCCCCGTGCCCGAGGCCTGGCGCTATCGCAACTACGTCATCGACGCCTTCAACGCCGACAAGCCTTACGACCAGTTTCTGCGCGAGCAGGTGGCGGGCGACTTGCTCGCTCCGAATGGGCCGCGCGAGAAGTATGCCGAGCGCGTGGTCGCCACGGGGTTCCTGGCCGGGGCGCGGCGTTTCGGTTTCGATCCCGAGAACTATCAGCATCTCACCATCGAAGACACCATCGACACGCTCGGCAAGACGGTGTTGGGGCTGACCGTGGCCTGCGCCCGCTGCCACGACCACAAGTTCGACCCGGTGCCGACGGCCGACTATTACTCGCTGTACGGCATTCTGGCGAGTACGCGCTATCCGTATCCCGGTTCGGAAAGCAAGCCGCGCGCCAGCGATTTCGTGCCGCTGATGCCGCCCTCCGAGGCCGACCTGTTCGCGCGCCAGGTCCTCAAGCCGTTCCAGGACGAACTGGCGCGCGTCGAGGCCGAAGTCCACAAGTGCGGCACCGAAATGGCCACGCTGGAGAAGCAGGTCAAGTCCCTGCCCGCGACCGAGGACGAGAAGAAGATCGCCGAAGCGAAAGCTCGCTGGCTGGCGGCGGTGGACGCCCATGCCGCCGCGAAGCAAGCGCGCGCGGCGCTGACCGCCAAGGCTCCCACGTTGGAGCGCGGCTATGCCGTGGCCGCCGGCAAGCCGACCAATGTCCGCATCCACAAGCGCGGCGATCCGCTCAGTCCCGGCGACGAGGTGCCGCGGCGGTTCCTCGACATCCTCGGCGGAGAGGCCGTGCCCGCCGATGCCGTCGGCGGCGGCCGCTTGCAGCTGGCGGACTGGCTGAGCAGCCCGAAGAATCCGCTCACCGCGCGCGTCCTGGTCAATCGCCTGTGGCAGCATCACTTCGGCCAGGGCTTGGTGCGGACGCCGAGCAACTTCGGCAAACAGGGACAACCGCCGACGCATCCCGAGTTGCTCGATTACCTGGCCAGCCGGTTCGTGGAATCGGGCTGGTCGATCAAGGCCATGCACCGACAAATCACGCTGTCGCGCACCTATCAGCTGGCCAGCGCCCGTGACGCGAAAAATGAAGCCGCCGATCCGACTAACGAGTATCTCTGGCACTTCGAGCGGCGCCGCCTCGAAGCCGAGGCAATCCGCGACGCCCTGCTTGCCGCCAGTGGCGCCCTCGATCGCACTCCCGGCGGAGCGCATCCGTTTCCGCCCGAGCGCGACTGGAAATACACGCAGCACAATCCCTTTCAGGCGGTTTATGCCACCGATCGCCGCAGCGTCTACCTGATGACGCAGCGGACGCGGCGCCATCCGTTCCTGGGACTGTTTGACGGCGCCGATCCGAACACCAGCACCGCGGCGCGCTCGACCACGACGGTGCCGACCCAGGCGCTCTTCTTTCTCAATAGCCCCTTCGTTCACGAACAAGCGGCGCGCTTCGCCGAACGGTTGACGAACGCCGAGGCCGACGCGGAACGACGCATCGAGATGGCCATCCAGCTCGCCTATGGCCGGCCCGCGCGCGACGAGGAGAAGCGAGCGGCGACGGCTTATATTCAAGGAATTGGCGACGACTTGAAAGCCGCTGGCGTACCGGCCGACAAGCAGGCAAGCCAGGCGTGGGCCAGTTACGCGCGCGTGTTGCTATGCGCTAACGAATTCATATATGTCGATTGATAGGAATACCGCCATGTCCGATCCCTGCTGTCTCCCCACGCGCCGTGACGCCTTGCGCACCATGCTCGGCGGCGGCGGTTCGCTGCTGATGTCGGGCATCCTCGCCGACCTGTGCGCCGCGGAAGCGACAGCCGATCCGCTGGCCGCGCGGCCGCCGCACTTTCCCGTGCAGGCCAAGCGCGTCATTTTCCTGTACATGACCGGCGGCGTCTCGCACGTCGATTCGTTTGACCCCAAGCCGGCCCTGTTCCGCGATCACGGCAAGACGATTACGTTCAACGAATGGCAGGGGAAACCGCGCGTCTTCAAGCCGTTCCTCAAGAAACCCAACTGGGAGTTTAAGCCGCGCGGCCAGTGCGGTACCGAGGTTAGCGCGCTGTTCCCGCACGTCGCCGAATGCGTGGACGACCTGTGCGTCATCCGCTCGTTGCATGCCGACCACACGAATCATTACGAAGCGACGTTGCAGATGCACACGGGGTCGATCACCTTCGCCCGGCCTAGTATTGGATCGTGGCTGAGTTACGGCCTGGGCACCGTCAACCGTAACCTGCCGTCGTTCGTCGCCATCGCGCCGCAGGTGCCGTATGCCGGCGATCAGACCTGGGGGTCCGACTTCCTGCCCGGCTGCCACCAGGGAACACGCGTGCTGCCCGGCGCGGTGCCCATCGCCGACATGAATCGCCGCGTCAACCCGCATAAGTTGCAAGACCGCGAGTTGCAGCTGTTGCAGGCCATCAACCGCGATCACGTCAAGCAGCGCGATGGCGACGACGCCCTGGCCGCGCGCATCCAGTCGTTCGAAACGGCCGCCGGGATGCAGCAAGAAGCCCCGGAAGCGTTCGACCTATCGCGCGAGACCGACGCCACGTTGAAGCTCTACGGCCTGCAGCGCGGCAGCACGCAGGGATTCGCCTGGCAATGTCTCGTCGCGCGGCGCCTGGCCGAGCGCGGCGTGCGCTTCATCGAATTGATCGACGTCGGCTCGGCCAATAACTGGGACGCGCACGGCGACATGAACACGCATTTGCCGCTCGCCAAGAACGTCGATCGGCCCATCGCGGGGCTACTGCGCGACCTGAAACAGCGGGGTATGCTGGACGAAACCCTGGTCGTCTGGACCACCGAATTTGGCCGCACGCCGTTTCACGAGCAGGCCAACGCCGCCGGCCGGGAACACCATCATTGGGCCTTCTCGTCGTGGTTGGCGGGCGGCGGCGTCAAGAGCGGCATCACCTATGGCGCCACCGACGAACACGGCATCCGCGTGGCCGAGGATCCGGTCCACGTACACGACTTCCACGCGACCATCCTGCACCTGATGGGCCTCGACCACGAAAAGCTGACGTTCAAGCACGCGGGCCGGGACTTCCGGCTGACCGACGTGCATGGGCGCGTGGTGAAGGAGATTTTGGTTTAGCCGCGACTTGCATTGTTTACGTTTCGCGTCCCGCGCTCGGGCGAACTACAGCATCGACGGGCTGGGATGGTCGAATTCAATATTCATGAGATAATGCCGAGGTGATTTATCGATTTCGGCGATCTCGTCCGGCGCGAAGGTCAGCAAAGTCATGATGTCCGCCTGAGTGCTTTTGGGCAGTTTTGATAAGTGACGATCAACCATCGCGTCGCGCTTATCGACGCTTTTGTCCGCGAAACGCGAATCGACGACACGGACGCGGATCGACGCGCTGTTATAACGGTAGGCATCGACTTGAGCAAATCCCGCATCTACTAAAAATTTCTCGATAGCTTTGGTTTCTTGAGTGCGCTTTTTTTCCCATTCGGGGGCCGCGGAATTTTTCATGGCATTTGGCCTTCCACCCCGTCGTAAGTCGCTTTAGCCGTCTTGAGGAATGCACGGGCTTCGCCCGCGTCTCGATGGCCCGTTTCATACCGCAAATCGGTGGACCACTTCATCCTCCGAAAGCGCTTCGTCAATTTCAGCGGCAATTTGACGCCCAAGTCGCGTAGGACGCCCATCAACATCTCTGGCCGGTGCATTTTAGCGCTCGAACTGATTTTCTTCAACTGCTCCGGCTGATCGGCCGATGCGGTTTTTCGTAAAATTAGAGCCTTCCAGGAGCATTCAATCGTATAGCCCGCTAGGTACCCGGCGTCGAGTGTGTACTTGTGGTCAAGGAGAAACTTAGCCGTCGTCAATCGCTGCGCTGCGGCTTTTTGAAAGTCTCGGTGGCTCGTCGGCGGCATCGGCCCGACCCTCAAACCGGAGTTTGGCCGCGACCCGAAAGGGAGCGCGGGAGCCAGGCTCCCGCGCTCTCTTTCGGATCGCGGCTAAACCATTGCGCGCGTCTCAAAACACATCCAGCAAGAAGTGCGAGCCGCGATAGTACGTATTCGGCTTCCAGTAATCATAGCGCCAGTACGGTTCCTTGAACGGCGGGAACGCCTGGTACGCGGGCGGCTTCATGTACGGTTGCCCCACCGCTTCGGGCCATTTCGGTCCCTGGGTGGGCCAGTAGGTCCACGGGAAGTAATAATAGGGGTAGTAGAAGAAGCGATTCAGCTCGTACTGCTGCGCGTGGGCCTCGGCGGGCGATCCCGACCACAGGGCCAACCCCAGCGCGGCCGCGGCGAGCGTGAGCAGACAGCGTCGCATCGTCGTCCTCCTTGACGGGTGGGCCGCGTCCGATGCGTCCCTTCTCTCTCTATCGGCCGCCGGCGCTTCCGGTTGAAAAGCAAGGACGAGGCCGCCGCGAAAAGCTAAGAAATCTGGGAAACCCTGTGGGACTTGCCGGCCTTGCCCTCCCTGCCGCCTTTGCGGAGACTGCCGATAGAATGGACGACGTTTACGACAATCCGCTCGTCACCCGCTACGCCGGCCGTGCCATG
>JBBSES010000349.1:0-5421 GCA_038239465.1 Gemmatales bacterium | reverse complement strand
CTCCCGCCGCGCCGCCACTCTCGCCGAAAGCCTGCTCCCGTCGCTTTCCTTTCAGCCATTAAAATGGCTCGTCGCCGTCCTGGTCGTGGCGCTGAGTCTTGGCACCGGCGCGGGCTTGCTCTGGCACGGCGGTTCGGACATCAGCGGTGATGTGTCTGGACCGGAGCCGATGCACTCCATGCCGGAAGTGCTGGCCGACGCCCACGGAGACCCACTGCCGCTTCACGCCATAGCGCGCCTGGGCACGCTGCGGTTGCGCCACGTCGGCCGCGTTTCCGCCGTCGCCTTCGCGCCCCGAGAAAAGCTGCTCGCATCGGCAAGTGAGGATAAGAGCATCCGTTTATGGGACGCCGACACCGGCCGACTCGTGAGGACGTTGCGCGGCCACGACGACGGCGTCCGCGCCATCGCCTTCGCGCCCGATGGCATGACGCTCGCTTCCGGCGGTTACGACGGCTCCATTCGCTTGTGGCAGGTCGCCACCGGCAAGGAAATTCGTCGCCTTCCCGTGGGCTACTTCGTCAACGCGCTTGCTTTCTCTCCCGATGGTCTGACGCTGGCCGGAGCCGGCAGTTTCGAGGGGCGTCTGCGCTTGTGGAATGTCGCCACCGGCAAGGAAGTCCGCCGCTTCGGTGGCACGCAAGATGTGGTCTCGGCGCTCGCCTTCGCTCCCGATGGCCACACGCTGGCGTCGGCCGGCGACGATGCCATCGTCCGCCTCTGGGATACCGCTTCGGGAAAGGAACGTTGCCGCTGCGTCGGCCACCGCGAACGTCCGTGGGTGGTATCTTTCGCCCCCGACGGCAAGACCCTCGTTTCCTCCGGCAAGGACGCCACGCTGTTTGTCTGGGACGCGGCCACGGGCGCGGAAGTGCGCCAGCTGAAGGGGCACAAGGCCGAGGTCTGGTCGGTCGCCTTTTCGCCCGACGGCACGCGCATCGCCTCCGGCGGCGAGGACCGCACCTTGCGCTTATGGGACGCCGCCACGGGGGAGCAAGTCCACCAACTCGCGCGGCACGACCGCGAGGTGACGGCCGTCGCCTTCGCGCCGGACGGCAAGACGCTAGCGGCCGGCAGCTTCGACCGCGCCGTCTATCTGTACGATCCGGCGACCGGACGGGAGTTGAGCCAATTCGCTAGCAGTCCTTATTCCGTCTCGTCGCTGGCCTTATCGCCGGACGGCCTGACCCTGGCGACTGGCGGTTCCGGCGGCCCCTGCCTCTGGGACGCCGCCACCGGCAAACCGCTGCGCCCGTTCAGCGGCGAACGCGGTTGGGTCAGCGCCGTCGGCTTTCGCGCCGACGGCACAGCCCTGGTCACGCGCGGCGAGGACCAGCGCTTCCGCGTCTGGAACGTGACGGACGGCAAACCCATCGCTGACATCGCCGAGGTGGCCAGTCCTTTTCCTTGCTGGGCCTATGCACCGGGCAGCCATACGCTGGCTCTGAAAACCGCCGATCAGCGCTTCGCCCTGCTTGACATGACAGACGGGAAGGAAGTCGGCGCCTTTCCCAACGCCGAGAATCGCGTCGGCGCTCTGGCGTTGACCTCCGATGGCCGCACCTTGGCCATCGGCGAGGGCGGCGCCATTCGCCTCCGCGGCGCGCGCGGCCGGGAGCTTCGCTATATCGTCGGAAAGCAGAACACATGGATAAAGCATTTGAGCTTTTCGACCGACGGCCGACGCCTCGCCGCCGTCGTCACGGGCGACGCCACCCTTGCATTGCCAGGCGCCGTCCACGTATTCGATAGCGCTACCGGCAATGAAATCGTCGCCTTCGCCGACGCTCGCGCCGATCGGGTCGCCCTCGCGCCCGACGGCCGGTCGCTCGCCTGGTCCGGTGAGGATTCGTTGCTCCATATCGGCGAGGTCGCCTCGGGCCAGGAACGGCTTCGCCTGAGCGGCCATGAGGATCAGGTGACGGCGCTCGTCTTCGCCGCCGACGGCAACACCATCGCCTCGGGCAGCGAGGATACGACCGTACTCATCTGGGAATTGCTGCGCCGCCGTGCCGTGGCATCGGCGCCTACGCTGTCGGAACCGGAACTGGACAAACTGTGGCACGCTCTGGCCAGCGATGACACCGCCCGCGCTTTCAAAGCTATGCGCGCCCTGGCGGCGGTGCCGCGTCAGACGGCGCCGTTCCTGCGTCAGCGCTTGCCAACGATTGACGACAAACCCAACGAAGTGATACGACGAGAACGCGGCGCCGAGATTCTGTTTGGCGACGCATCGAACAAGCGTTAACCTGCCACCGATACCGAGGAAACCCGGTCATGAAACCCACCCGCAAGTTTCTGCCCCTCACCGTCCTGGCCGCCTTACTGGTCGCCGCGGTTCCTGGCCTCGCCTATGTCGAGACACCCTACACGCTCGGCTCCATCTGCAATCAATCGACCAACATCGTCGTCATGAGAGTCGAGAAGGTGAACAAGGACAACAACCTCGTCTACTACAAGAAAGTACGCGACCTCAAAGGCAAGCACGACGCCGAGGAGATCAAGCACAACATCGCCAAGGCCGGCTTTACGCCGCGCGAGTGGCAGACCGTCATGAGCGACGCCAAGCCCGGCAGCCTCGCCGTCTTCTTCCACAACGGCAGCGCCAGCGAGACCTGCATGGGGAAGTACTGGTATCAGAGTTATCCCCATAACGGCTGGTGGAACATGAGCCACGGCGAGCCGTTCCTGCTGCGCAGCTATTCCGGCGACCCGGAACGATTGGTCGCGGCGCTCGCCGAAATGTTGGCGGGCAAGGAGGTCATCGTGCCGGCGATGGCCGACGGCGACAAGACGGCGTTGCACGAACGCACCGGCAAATTGCAACGGATGCGCACGAGCCTCAAGTTGCTCGACTACAATCCCAAGCGCGATTTCGTCGGCTGGGTCGAGGCCAAGCAAGCCGACAAGTGAGCGGTTTCGCATTCCTGCTGGTGCCCCGGCGCGAATCGACGTACAAAGAACGTGCGTCCGAGAAAGCATGTCAGAGGTTAGCGCGGGGAAAGTCGTCGTGCCGCCGTGCCCGTCTTGCCGGATGTTCGTCAACGCCGACCGCGACCGCCTGGGCGCGCGCTGCCCGCATTGCCGCCAACCGCTGTACGAGCGGCCGTTCGATCCCCATCTGGCCTCCCCCGGCACCAACGACGGCGGCCGCTGCACCGTCCACGCCAGCAACCCGGCGCTCGGCACCTGTCGGCGCTGCGGCAATTTTCTGTGCGCCGTGTGCCGCTCGGCCTGGCGCGATCAGGTTTTGTGCGTCGCCTGCGTCGAGCGCGCGCTGATGGCGAGCGAAGCGACCCCGGAGGCGGAGCGCGGCCATCGCCGTCAAGCGATCGCGGCCGTACTCCTGGGCTTGTGTGCCTGGCTGATGGCGGCCGGCGCCATGGCGATGATCGTCGCCGGCGTGGCCCAGGGGTTGAACCAGGCGCTGGTGGGGCTGGGCGCGCTGCTCTTCATGGCCAGTCCGCTGCCGAGCGTGGCGGGCGTCGGCCAGGGCGCCGCCGCCGTGCGCGCCCGCGGCGATTCCCTGATCCTGGCAACCATCGGCTTGATCCTCTCGGGGCTGCACACGGGCGTTTTCGTGGGGTTCCTGACGTTCGCGGTGCTGCAAAATCAGTAGCCATGCGTGGCGAACGATTCACGAGTTCCTGCCGCTTCACGCCATTTCATCATAAGCATCATCATGGCGAAAAAAGGCGCGAAGAATAAGCCGGAGTGTTCTCGCAAACCCCAACCTGGGGATGTTTCTCTCATGCCTCTCGATGAGGGCCGCTTCGGTGCGTGTCGGGCGTTGTGGCGTGGCCCTGACGGCGAGAATGGCGCCACGTCAAAAGAACTCCTCGCCGCCGCCACGCCCTTATAGAGGAAGTGCCATTCACGCCTGACCCTTTTTCAAACGTTCATCATCTCGCATACCTTGCCGTATAGCTGCTTGAGCGTGATGGGCCGCACCAGGACCGCCGAGCGTGGATTGGGAAACAGCCGGTCCTTCCATTCCGCTTGATCTTCCGACAGGACGAGGACGCCGCCGATGGGGTGGTGCAGCCGTTGCGCCTCGTCCATGATCTGCCGATAGGCGACGAAGCCGTCCTCGCCAGCGGCGCCGGCATCGACGATGAGCGCGTCGAACGGCTGCTGCTGGAAACGCACTAGCGCCTTGCTCGGGTCTGCCGAAAGCATGACGCGAAAGCCTTCTTCCTTGAAGCGCGCGCGGATCACCTCCTGCAATTTTTCGTGCGGCTCCACCAGGAAAAGGGAGCGCGGCCCGGCGGGCGCCTTGGGGTCGGCCTTGCCCTCGACGATGCCGCGCGATCGACGCACCGCTTCGAGCAATATCTGCGGCGTCTGATGGCGTTGGGCCGGGTTGAGCGCCATCATCGTCTCCACTAGCTGGAAGACGGTCGCGGGCGCCTGCACTTCCTCGGGGGCCATCGGCTTGACTTCCTCGAAGCGGCTGCGCTTCATGCGCACGGTGCGGTCTTTGCTCATCTCCAGGGGCGAACGCCCGGTGAGCATTTCGTAGAGGACGCACCCGAGGAAGTAGATATCGCTGCGTGGGTCGCCCGATTTGACGTTGGTGGCTTTCTCCAGGCCGGCGTAATCGACGGTGCGCTCGACCTTGGTGTCGTCCTCGGGTTGGCCGAGCGCCGCGTTGATGCCGGCGAGGCCGAAATCGACCAGCTTGCCGACGCCGGCCGTGGAAATGAGGATATTGGTCGCCTTGATGTCGCGGTGCGACATGCCCTTGGTGGCGGCGTAGGCCAGTCCGGCGGCGGCGTCCTCGATGATCTTGAGCGCTTCGGACGCGGTCAATTTTTTGCGGATGGCCAGGAAGTCGCGGAGGGTGCTGCCCTCGATGAATTCCATGACCATGTAGTACTGGCGCGTGGCCGGGTCGCGGTTGACGGCCAGGATTTGCACGATGTTCGGATGCTGCAGCTGCAAACCCACTTTGCCTTCGCGCTCGAACAATTCGACGCTATGGGCATTCTCGCTCCAGCGGTTGCGCAGCACCTTGACGGCGACGATGGTGCCGGTTTGCGGATCGTCGGCGCGGTAGACGCGGCCAAAGCTGCCGGACGAGATCTTGTACAGCAGCCGATAGCCGCCGAGGAAGTAGCCGTCCTTGTCGGCCTTGAGAAGCTTTTGCGTCTGCCAGGGGGTGACGTACCCCTTGCGTTCGAGCAAGCGCAGCAGCGAACCGGGATCGCTGGGATTGCACTCGGGATCGTCCTGGCACTCGCGCACTTGCCAGTCGTTGATCAGCCCGATCGAGACGGCATGCCGCGCGAGATCGGCGGCGTCGAGATTGGCCATGACTCCACACTCCCCGGACGCGCCTGTTTTTGACAACCTGGCGATTAATGACACATCCTCATTCTGGCTCCCCTCCCTTTTAGGGGAGGGGCCGGGGGTGGAGTT
>JBBSES010000348.1:0-5425 GCA_038239465.1 Gemmatales bacterium | reverse complement strand
CGGAGGGAACCGCGCGTCTTCGCATCAGCGTGACCGCGGGGCATACGGAGGAGGACATTCGGCGCCTGGTGGGGGAACTGGCTGAAACCGCTTAACGACGTTGATCTGAAAATGTTCTGGCGAGCGGGGGGCGTTAGCCCCAATACCGTTTAACGAAGCTCGCTGTTCAGTACGATGTACAGTATTTTTCAGGCGATTTTTCAATGTACAAACAAGTGAACATCGTCCTTCGTTAAACGGTATTGGCGTTAGCCCCCCGTGGATTTCCCCGTGGAACCACGGGGGGCTAACGCGCCCCGCTCGCCAGGAATGTGCTGGTTATGATACGTTTCGGCGATTGCGGGCAATCAGCGCACGCCCAATCGCTGCCGTATGAGCGTCTCCAACTCGGCCAACTGCTGCTTGTCCAATCCTTGAGCGCGCCAGATAATGCGTCCGGTTTCGTCGATGAGGATAAGCGTCGGGAAGACGCGCACGTCGAACTGGGCACGCACCGGACAGGCCCCCGTGTCGCCGCCGCCGAGGAGGACGGTATACGGGATGTTGTGTCGCTGGCGCACGCGGTTCACTTTTTGGATTTGCTCGGCCGTCGGGCCTTCTTCGTAAGCGATTCCTACGACTTGCAGGCCATAGCCGCTGTACTTGTCTTGAAGGATTTTCAGGTGCGGAATGGCGTGAAGACAGTGGGTGCACCACGTTCCCCAGAAATCGACGAGCGTCAACCGTGCCCGATGATCGCGGAATTCCCAGGGTTGGCCGTTCACGTCGTTCAAGGCGAAGTTAACCAACTGCTGCCCGGTCAACACGCAGGAAGGCACGCGGGCCGGGCTGACAGGCACGGCCGCGCCCGGCTGGCCAGGCGCCGCGGGAGCGGGAGGCGCGGGCGGTACGATGGGTTGAAGCGGCGGCGGGATGATCGCGGGGCCGCGGATGGCGGCCGGCGGCGCTTCCCGCGTGTTGCGGCCATACGGTCCCTCGGCGACACGGTCGAGCCGCGCGGCCGGCGGCGTTTTCGGCGCTTCGGCCGGATCTTCGATATTAACGGGCGCACCTAGCCCCGCCGGTCGCTTCCCCTCATCCGTCGTGGACGGGGCGGCCCCTTCCGTCGGCCATGCGGGAGCAGGCGGCGCGGCAACGGCCGGCGGCCCGGCCTTGCCCGGATACGTGGGCGGCCCAGGCACGGCGGGGATGCGCGAGTTGTTGAAGTCCTCGCTCATGCGGATGTAGACGCGCGGATTGGGCGGCGTCGCCCAGACGGTGCCGGCCAACTTGCGCTCGCCATCTTGCGACCGCGCGATCAATTGATAGTGCCGGCCCGGCAAGAGGCCCTGGATGGTAAAGTAGCCCTGGCCATCGGCGGCCACGTCGATCGGCGCCCCGGCTTGCTCGCCGGGGGGAAGCGATACCTGGATGTAGGTGACGGGCGGACGGCGGCTGTAGCTGTCCACGACCTGGCCCGCGATGATGCCGCCGATGCTGCCCGCCGGCTCGGGGCCGCTCGGCGCCGTCGGACCCGCCGGCGCGTCGCCGCGCGGCAGGCTCACGTCGGACGAGGGCTTGGGAGGCGCCTTCTTGCCGAAGAGGCTGCAGCCGACCAATGCCAGGCAACAGGCCATCAAAGCTACGCAGCGCACCACGCGCACGGCTGGCCCTCGATTGTCGCGGCCACGCAAGAGAGGACGGCAATGCCAACGCGGCAAAGGCGGCGGACGGCGCGGCTCGTCCCACGATGAGTTGATTCTCTGAGTGCCAGGGGATTCTTCCCGCGGATCGGCCGCGCGTCAAGGCGGATCGACCCTTTTCCGAACGGATCGCCGCCTTCGATGCGCCGTCCCGGAAGCCAGGGCAAGATCGAGGGATTAAAGCGATGGCGCCGGCGCCCGCCGGTTGCCCTTGAGCCGCTTTGTCCGATTTTGCTATAGCGAACGCGCGAAACGGCAAGCCAATTCCTGCCATCCTTGACGCCGCGCGCGCGCCGGGCTATCGTGGATTTCACGGAGGAGAAGGCCGAATCACCTCGAACTATCACCGCGGGTGTCTCGATGAATAAGGTGGAATTGGAAGCGTACCGCAAGCAGCTGTTCGCGCTCAGGGACCGACTGACGGGCGACGTCTCGCACTTGACCAGCGAGGCGTTCGGCAAGAACGGCGACGGCCCCTCGGCCAGCCCGACGCACCTGGCCGACCTCGGTAGCGACAGCTTCGAGCAAGAAAACACCTTTAACTTGCTGGCCAACGAACAGCAGCGCATCCTCGAAATCGACGAGGCGCTGGACCGCATGAAGCAGGGCGGCTTCGGGCGGTGCGAGGAATGTGACACCGACATCCCCAAGGCGCGGCTCAAGGAATTGCCGTACGCGCGCTATTGCGTGAACTGTGCACGGAAGCTCGAAAGGCGGTCGTGACCATGCCGGATCGGACCTATCGCGGATGGCTCTGGGGACTGGCGCTGCTTGGCTTAGTCCTCGACCAGGCGAGCAAATACTTCGTCTTTCGCTCCCTCTACAACGACGGGCAGGGGGGGGAATTCGCGTTGATCCCCGGCGCCTTCGACGTTCTCGCGCAGTTCAGCGGCCACCGCGAAACCGGCGATACGTTTCTCGGGGCCTTGCGTACCTGGGGTGGCGAAACGCAGCCGCGCGTCAACGAGGGCGCCCTGTTCGGCATGAAGGTGGGCCTGGGAGTGACGGCCAACACCGTCTTCGCGGCCATTAGCCTGCTCGCCGCGGTGGCCATCTCGATCTGGAGCTTTACCCGGAGCTTGGCTCGGGACCGATTGCTGTGCTGCGCCCTCGGCCTCATCCTCGGCGGCACCATCGGCAATCTCTACGACCGCATCGTCTTCAACGGCGTCCGCGATTTCCTCTACTGGCACTATGCGTTTCAATGGCCCGTCTTCAACATCGCCGATTGTTGCCTCGTCAGCGGCGCGGGCTTGCTCCTCGTCCAGGCCTTTTTCGTCAAGGTCGAGACGCCGGTGCCGCACCTCGCGCACCCGCAGATGGCGCAGGGGCCGAGCGTGTCGGTGTAAAGGGCGTAACAGCGGCACGAGCGGACCCCGCGTGACACCTCGACTCAGAGCGGTTGAACCCGATGGCACGACATTCCCGAGCGGCAATCCGCAGTACAAACAGCTTGTTGACGAAGCCAGGACGTTTAACGGAAGGTCGTTCGCCCCAGGCGATGAGTGGATCGGGGGTGTCCTTTACCAAGATCACCTCGGCATCGCAGTCACGGAGCGAGTGGCGGACGTGCCACAATTTGCGAAACAGGTGGAGGGGTTGGCCGGAAAGCAGATCACGTCCACCAGGGGAACGGCTTCAAAGGCACTGCAAGGAGATCCTCCTCTCCTCGGGGACTGGATTGAAAATGGCACGCTCAACGCGAACCGTCTCGCCCGCAAGTTCGAGCAGGAACTCGGGGGCAAGTGGGAAATCAAGTACAAGCTGAAGGATCCCCAGGCTCCGTGGAACGGTTATGACGTTGAGATAGATCGAGTTCCGGGAAGTTGACCATGAATATGGACGGACCGAACTACTGGCCGTTTCCGGTGCTAGTGTCCCCCGACAAGATGACCGAACAGCACCGAAAGGAAATTCGCTTTCTCGAAACGGCGTACCAAGCGGGATTCCGCCCCTGCATGTATCTTAAGGGTGGCGGAGAGTACCAGGCCCGCATAGAGCAGGGGCGTGACGGCTGGATCATCTCTCGGGGGAGGTATCGCAACGGTGTTCCAACGCGCTGGGAAGTCTGGCTAAACGACCCGTCGGGGCGAATCGCCGCATACTGGGTCGATGACTTCGATACCGCTGCCGCCGGTGTCCTCCCGTGGCTCGAAGGTGGCGACGCTCTCGACATCCTCGAATCAGCGAAGCCCCGAATCTTGAGAGTACCGCTCATCAACCTCCCGGTCCCCTGAGAATTCACTCAGGGGCTTACGCGCCTGTCGCCCGCTCGCCATGAGCCGTCTGGGCTTTCAAATCCGCCGAAACTGCCGATCCAAATCGTGCTTGCTGAAGAGAAGCGTCGTCGGCCGACCGTGCGGGCAATGGTGCGTGTCTTCCGCCAAATGGCGTTGCGCCACCAGCGCGGCGATTTGTTCCCCCGTCAGCCGATCGCCAGAGCGAACCGCGCCATGGCAGGCCATTAAGCTCAAAACGTCATTCAAGAATATCTCGCGCGTCGGCGGCCGATCCTGGCTCACGAGATGATCGACCACCAGCTTGAGAATCGCGGCCGGCGACCGATGGCCCAGCAGCGCGGGATAACTGGAGAGCAGTACGGTGCCGCCGCCGAAGTCTCCGACGTTCAAGCCGAGTTCCGCCAACGCCGTCTGATGTTCCAGCGTCCGCGCCGCCTGATCGGCGCTGAGTTCCACCGGCTCCGGAATCAACAGATGCTGCGTCTCCAGGGGACCGAGGCGGATGCGGCCCTTCAGCTGCTCGAATAGCACGCGCTCGTGCAGCGCGTGCTGGTCGATGACGAGCATTCCCTCCGGCGTTTCCAGGACGATGTAGGCGTCGTGCAACTGGATGGCGCGCACGTCGGCCGGCATGTCCGCCCACGTTTTCGCTACCTCGGGAGCCAAAGCCGGGCCTAAGCTTTCTTCGCCCGTTGGTGCGGTATCGTTTGCCTCTGTGTTTGGAGGCCGCGCCGGTGGCGACATCGGTATGAGGGGTGAAGACGGCACCGCGAACGGCAGTTTTGGCCCTCCTTCCGGCGGCGCTGTCAGCGACCACGGCACGGCGCCGTTTGCGACGCGCGGCGGTTCGAGCGTGGAAGTGACCCGTAGCCGGGCGGTCAGGTTTTCCTTGCGCAATCGCTCGCGGAGTGCCGTCAGTACGAGGTGATACACGGCCGAGCCGTCGCGGAAGCGCACCTCGGTTTTCGTCGGATGCACGTTCACGTCCACTTGATCGGGCGGCAATTCGAGGAACAGGAAGGCGACGGCGTAGCGGCCCGTCATTAACAAACCGCGATAAGCTTCCTGCACGGCATGGCCCAGGCTGCGGTCGCGGATATAGCGGCCATTGAGAAACAGGTACTGCATCTTGGCGCTGCCGCGCTCGGCCACCGGGTCGGCGATGAAGCCGCGCAGTCTCATCGTTCCCGCGTTCGCTTCGATGGAGTACAGTTGCTTGCGCAGCTCGTCGCCGAAGAAGAGACCGATGCGTTCGAGCAGATCGGCGCCGGCCGGCACCTCGTACACGCGTTTGCCGTTATGCCGCAGCGTCAAATGCAAGTTCGAATGAGACAGGGCCAGGCGCGTGAAGGTTTCGCTGACGTGGCCCATCTCGGTTTGGATGCCCTTCAAGAACTTGCGGCGGACCGGCGTGTTGAAGAACAGGTTATGAACTTCGATCGTCGTGCCGACGGGCAATCCACAAGGCGTGACCGGCATAGCCTGCCCGCCGACGATCTTGAT
>JBBSES010000347.1:0-5463 GCA_038239465.1 Gemmatales bacterium | reverse complement strand
GGTCGTCGGCCTGGCAGTCGGCACGGCGATGCTCGCCGGCTTGGGGCCGGCGATTCATGCGATGGGATTGCGCATCCCCGAGGCCATCGCGTATGAATGAGGAGCGCGGAGACGCGAAACGTAAACAATATCATGCACGCGGAAATCATCTCCATCGGCAGCGAACTGACCAGCGGCCAAAACCTCGACACCAACTGCCAGTGGCTCAGCCGCCGTCTCGCCGAGGTCGGCATCGCCGTCGGCTGGCATACCACGGTCGCCGACGACCTCGACGCTAACGTCGAGGCCTTTCGCATCGCCGCCCGGCGGGCGCGGATCGTCCTGTCCACCGGCGGCCTCGGCCCCACGCTCGACGACCTGACACGCGAGGCCATCGCCCGCGCCGCCGGCGTCGAACTCGTCTTCCACGACGAATCGTTTCAAACGATCCAGCGCATGTTCGCCCAGCGTGGCCGGGTCATGCCGGAACGCAACCGCGTGCAGGCGCTCTTTCCCGCCGGCGCCGAGTCGATCGCCAATTCGTGCGGCACCGCGCCTGGGCTATGGCTGCAACTCGGCCAAAGCCTCATCGCCGCCATGCCGGGCGTGCCGTCCGAAATGTTCGTGATGTTCCAGCAGCAAGTGTTGCCTCGGCTTTTGACTCAGGGCCTAAGCGGCGGCGTATTGCTCCAGCGCAAGATCAACCTCTTCGGCGCCGGCGAGTCGGCGGTCGAGGAACTGGTGCCCGACCTGACCCGGCGCGGCCACGTCCCCGAGGTCGGCATCACCGTGTCCGACGCGACGATATCGCTGCGCCTCCTGGCCCGCGCCGCCGACGAGGAAGCGGCGCGGGCGCAAATCGCCCCCGTCGAGCAGACCATCCGCGAACGTCTCGGCACATTGGTCTTCGGCGTCGAAGACGAAGAGTTGCAAGACGCCGTGGTCCGTCTGCTGACCGAAAAGCGTCTCACGCTGGCGACGGCGGAGGGCGTGACGGCCGGCCTGGTGGCGCACCGCTTGGGCCGCGTGCCGGGAGCGTCGCGCGTCTTCCGCGGCGGCATCGTGGCCTACGACGACCGCCTCAAGACGGAGCTATTGGCCCTGCCGCGAAGCCTGATCGACGAACATGGTGTCGTCAGTCCCGAAGTGGCGCAAGCGATGGCGGTCGCCTGCCGCGCGAAGCTGCGCAGCGACCTGGCGATCAGCACGGTCGGCGTCGCCGGGCCGGAGGGAGGCACGGTCGAAAAGCCGGTGGGCCAGGTGTATGTCGGCCTGGCCTGGCCGGGCGGCGCCGCGGCGCAGGGATTCAGCTGGAGCGGCACGCGCGCCGAGGTGCAAAGCCGCACGGCGAAGCTGGCGCTGAATCGCGTGCGCTTGCATTTGATAAACGATCGAATAGTTTAGCCGCGACTCGGCGAGCGGGGCCGCGTGAGCGGCCCGCGCGCGGCGGGCGTGAAACGTAAACGAATTCTTTTGGGTGGTTCCATGACCGGCGATCCCTGGTTTCAAACGTCATTCGCCGAGCGCATCGGCGGTGCCAACTACGGCAAGGGCACCGAGATTTACAAGTTCGAGAAGATCAAGCGCGCCAAGCGGGCGGCGCTCGCGGCCCATCCCGAACGGCAGCTGCTCGACTTCGGCATCGGCGAAAACGACGACATGGCCGACCCGCTGGTGCGCGACGCCTTGAAGCAGGAAGTGGACAAGCTCGAAAACCGCGGCTACGCCGACAACGGCATCGCCGCCTTCAAGGAAGCCGCCGCCGGCTTCATGCACAAAGTATTCGGCGTCGCGCTCGATCCCGTCACGGAGGTCAATCACGCCATCGGCTCGAAGCCGGCGCTGGCCATGCTGCCCGCCTGCTTCATCAACCCCGGCGACGTGACCCTCATGACCGTGCCCGGCTATCCCGTCGCAGGCACGCACACCAAGTATTACGGCGGCGAGGTGCATCGCTTACCGCTGCGCGCGGACAACGGCTTCTTTCCCGACCTCGCCGGCATTCCGGCCGACATCCGCAAGCGCGCCAAGCTGCTGGTCATCAACTATCCCAATAGTCCCACGGGCGCGGTGGCGACGCGCGACTTCTATCGCCAGGTCATCGACTTCGCGCATACCAATCGCGTCGTCGTCGTGCAGGACGCGGCGCATATCCTCCTCAGCTACGACGGGCCGCCTTTGAGCTTTTTGCAGATGGACGGGGCCAGGGAAGTTGGCGTCGAAGTGCATTCGATGTCGAAGGGCTTCAACATGATCGGCTGGCGCATGGCTTTCGTCGCCGGCCATCCGAAGATCGTGCAGGCCTTCGCCGACGTGAAGGACAACTGCGATTCGGGTCAGTTCATGGCCGTGCAGCAGGCGGCGCGCGTCGCTTTGGAGCATCCCGAACTCGGCGAGCGCATCCGCGAGAAGTACCGCCGGCGCCTGCACAAGCTGGTAGCGGCGCTGCGCAAAGTCGGCTTCGAGGCCACGATGCCGGGCGGCACCTATTTCCTCTACGTCAAGGCTCCCGTCGGCTGCATCGGCCAGGCGTTCGCCAACGCCGAGGAAGCGTCGCAGTTCCTGATTACCGATCAATCGGTTTGCTGTGTGCCGTGGGACGAGGCCGGGCCGTTCCTGCGCTTCTCGGTGACGTATCTGGCCAAGGACGAAGCGGCGGAAGATCGCCTCATGATGGAGACGTTCGAGCGGCTAGGGAAGCTAGGATTGCGGTTTTGAGAGTGGCCAGGAGCCATTGGTGACTGCCCCGCCAATGAGGCACGAGCAATTTACCCCGAAGGGGGTTGCATCCCATAGCCCAGGGTTGCCGCGCAGCGGCTACCCTGGGTCACGCCCAAGCTGACAGCGTTACACGACGGCGTGGCTCCTCCCACGAAACATTGGCCACGCGAGCGATTCAACCCCTTCGGGGTAGGCAAGGGTGGGTATGGCCGTGACCCAGGGTAGCCGCTGTGCGGCAACCCTGGGCTATGGGATCCAACCCCTTCGGGGTAAATACTAGTGTCTGATTATCCGCGCAGTTGGCAATTTTAGGCCGTTCAAGGGATCCTGGGCGTGTCGCGCAGCTTGCCCATCTCCCGGACCCATGTCTCCCACCAGTCGCGTCGCGCGGTTTCCGTGCCGCCGTGGAAGGCCGACGCCGGCATCTCCTTCACCGCCGCCGTCACGCGCTCGAGCGTGGTGCGAATTTGGTCGGGTTGGCGCAGGATGCCGTGGCATTGCCAGACGTGGCGCAGCGCCGTCAGTTCCTCGAGTTGCCCCTTGTAGCGGTCGGCCAGGCCGTTGTAGTGCCCGAGCGCCTCTTCGATCTTGCCCAACTCGAAGCGGCACTCGGCGAAGGCGAATAGCGCTTGCCGCAGGATCAATTCTTCCTCGGCCGAGAGCGGGCGGCTGCCGCGCACGCCATCGACGTCGTCGGCCAGCTTCTTGTACTGGATGCCGGCTAGCTCTACCAGCTTGGAGCGCTCGTCGCGATAGTGTTGCCGGCCGGCGATGGTGGCCGCATCGCGTTCGCTGGTTTCCTTGGCCAATTGCCAGCACGATTGGGCGTATTGCAGGCGCAGCCGCAGGGCCTGGGGGTTGGCCGGGTAGTTCCGCAAGGCGTCGTCGAGATAGCGGCGGGCGGCCAACCAGTCGCCCCGCTGGAATTGCAGATTCGCCAGCGTCACCAGCGACTTTTCGTGCGGTTCGCTGCTCGGCGGCGCCTGGCGGAGATTGTCGATCAGTTCGGCGACGGCGTCGTCGTACTTCTTGTCGGCGATCTTGACCATGGCCAACTCGTAGCGCGCCTTGTGGGCCGACAGCCCCGGAAACTCGATGCACTTCTGATAGGCGCCCTGAGCCGCCACGTCGTTGCGCAGCAGGCGATGGGCCTCGCCGAGCAGGAACCAGGCCTGGCCGCGGCGCTCGTCGAGACTCTGCGGTTGTTTGACGAAGCGCTCGAGCATGACGACGGCGCGGCCGCGGTCCTGGCCCTCGAAGTAGTCGTTGGCCGCGCGCCAGAGCCAGTCGCCCTGCTCGCCGGCATTGCCGCTTAGTTCGGCGGCGCGCTCGAAAGCCGCCCCCGCCTCGCGGTAGCGCTGCTGGGCCTCTTCCTTGTATTGACGCGCGCCGGCCGCCGTCACCGCCATCGTCGATTGCTCCAGCAGCGCCCGCGCCCAGGCCTCGGCCGCTTGCCCCGCCAGTTCCTGCCCCACGCCGGGCAAGGCGATCCGCTCGTACAGGCGCGCTAGCTGCAGCGCCGGTTCGTACAGCCCCTTTTGCCGATAGCGTTGACATGCCGACTCAAAGCGGTTGCGCGCCTCGGCCAAATCGATCAGCGAGTTGTGGTAATCCGATGGCGAGGCGAGTTGCCGCACCGCCGCCGCGAACGCCTCCAGCGCCGCCGAGGGATCGTCGCCGCTCAGACGCAGTTCGGCCGCTTGCAGAGAGGCCGCTTGCCCTTCCTCGCCACCGGCCTTCTGGCATTCTTCCCAGATCGGCGCCGCCTTCGCGTTTTGCTTGAGCTTCGTATAGCACAGCCCCAGGGCATATAACGAGCGCGCCGGATCGACCGCTTCCCAGCCGGCGTCGGCGCGGGCCGCTTCCCACAGACTGGCCGCCTCGGCCCATGCTCCATCCTCGTAAGCCAGGCGCGCGCGCAGCAGCCGCGAACGACACGAAATTTCGGGCGTCGCGCCGGTGCCGATGCGCGCCAGTACCTTGCGCGCTTCGTCCGGCTCGCCCAGTTGCACCAGCAATTCGCCACAGGTGAGACGCGGCCCGGCCAGCGCCGCTTCGTCGGCGGTCGGCAGGGCTAGCTGCTTGCGCGTCGCCGCCAGGGCGCCGGCCACGTCGGGCGTCGGCAGCTTCAGGCAAGCCTGGGCAAGCAAGGAATAGCCGTCGAAGGGGTTATCCGCGCCGTCGGGCACGGACCAGGAAAGGCAGGCGACGACCCGGTGCGGATCGTCCTGAAGCGCGGCGTGGGTCTTGCCCAGGCGATAGGCGAGCCGCGCTCGATCGGTGTCCGTGGTGTTCAAGCCGTCGGCGGCTTCGAGATGTTCGCGGGCCTGTTCCCACAGGGCACGGGACGCCTCGGCCGGCGCCGCTTCCGCCTGCAAGAGATAGGCGCTGCCTAACAGGAAATGCGCCTCGCCAGCGGCGCGCGACGCGGGGGCCGCTTTTTCCAAAGCGCGTTCGGCATGAATGCCGGCCAGATTCACGTCGCCGGGCGGCGGTCCCAGTGCCTTACGCGCGGCCGCCAACTCCCGGTCGATGAGCCGTTGTTCGCCGTGGCCGCCCAACGGCCGCAGCACGGCCACGCCGAGCAAGGCGACGACGCCGACGACGAACAGAGGCACCTGCCCCATGTGACGCCAGGTGGCAAGCGACCGACCGGCGCGCCGGGACTTCAAGGCAAAGGGCGGAACGGTACTCATGCGCGATAGCCTCCGGGCGGCGGACCATGCCACCAACGCCCGGCTGATGGCATATGGGGCGCCCGGG
>JBBSES010000346.1:0-5479 GCA_038239465.1 Gemmatales bacterium | reverse complement strand
GCGACGGATTTCTTACATCCGTCGCTAACGCTTCCGGCTCGTGATTATCCTCGCAGTTGGCAATCAAGGGCTTCCCGCCGCATAGAAAGTATCGATCTTCCGCTTCTGCTCCTCGCTCACTGGCTCCAGCGGCGACACCGGCGTGCCGCGGCCGAAGCCGAGCTTCGAGAGTACGTATTTCGGTCCCGCCACGAAGCATGGCCCGGTCAGGACCACGGTGTCGATAATCTGGTTGATGCGCCCTTGGTGGCGCACCAACTGCGCCTCATCCTTGCGGACGGCGGCTTCGTAGATGCCCAGGTAAGTTTTCGGCTCCAGATTGGCGCACAAGTTGACCAGGCCGACGGCCCCGGCGCGCAAGCCGGCCGCGGCGGTGCGCTCGTCGCCCATGATCACGCGCAGGCCGACCTTACCCCCTTCCGTCACCAAGCGGCTTAAAAACTGGATGTCGCCGGAGCTTTCCTTGCAGTGGCGCATCCAGCCGCGCCGGGCCGCCTCGCAAAACGTTTCGACCGCGATCTGCGAGCCGGTCACTTGCGGGATGTTGTAGCCGATCAGTTCCATGTCGCCGGCCGCTTCACGGCAAGCGGCGAACAGACGCAACTGCTCGTCGGCCGTGCGGCACGGAATGTAAAAGGTCGGCGTGACGACGTAGTGAGCGTAGCCCAGTTCGCGCAGGCGCACGACCTTTTCGACCACCTTGCGCGTCGAGATATCCTGGACGCCGCCGAGCAGGGGAATCTTGCCGGCGGTCTCGTCCTTGACGATTTCCATGAGGCGGCGCCACTCGCGGTCGGCGAGCAGCGGCCCCTCGCCGGCCGTACCGCCGACGAACAGGCCATGCACGCCGGCGTCGATCAAGCGCCGGACGGAACCGCGCAAAGCCGGTTCATCGACGCGGTCTTGCGCGTCGGTCGGCGTCAGGATCGGCGGAATGATGCCCGACAAATTCACGATCGCGGACATGGTGCATACTCCTAAAATCAGATTCCTTGCAGGTGCAGACCCAACTCCTCGGCCAACGCGGCCACGCTGACGGCGACATCCGGCGGCAGCAGGATGCCTTCCTTCAACGCCCGCTCGCGGCGCTCCCATTCCATTTCGCCCGGCAGGTAGATGCGTTCGGCGCCGGGAGCACGCGGAGCCGTGCGGATTTCGCGGACCAAAGCGTCGGCGCGTTGCTGGAAGATATCCACGGGCATGAGCGCCGCGATGTCGATGGCGATGAACGCCGCCCCGTGGCCGGTCGGCAGCGACGGATCGGCGTGCATCCAGGGCAGCACTTGCCGCGTCACCAAAGCTCCCGTCAATAACGCCGACAGCGCTTCGATCAAGAGCGCGATGCCGTAGCCTTTGTGGCCCGCCATCGGTTGCAAGGCGCCGCCTTGCGAGAAGGCCGCCGGGTCGGTGGTCGGCAGGCCATCGCGGTCGATGATCCAGTCGGGCGGAATCGTTTTGCCGAGCGTGTGCGCGGCGGCCACCTTGCCGCCAGCGACGATGCTGGTGGCCATGTCCAGCAGGATCGGCGGCCCCGATCCCGTGGGCACGGCATAGGCGAGCGGATTGCTGCCCGTGATCGCGTTGCGGGCGCCGGGGGCCGTCACGCTGGGGATATCGTTGGCCATCGCCACGCCGATCATGCCATCGGCGGCGGCCAGATTGGCGTAATAACCGGCGGCGCCAAAGTGGCAGCTATTGCGCACGCCGACGTAGCCGATGCCGCTGGCTCGGGCTTTATCCATCGCGACGCGCATGGCGTAAACCGACGTCACCATGCCGAGCGCCGATTGGCCGTCCACGATGGCCCAGGCCGGGCCGTCGGCGACGACCTCGGGCCGGGCATCGGCGCGCAGGCCGCCGCCGCGCAAACGACGGATGTAGCCGCGCAACGCTTTCACGCCGTGGGTGAAGACGCCCCAGGTATCGGTCGTCACCAAAACGTCGGCGGTCGTGCGGGCGTCGGCGGCGGCGACGCCCACGTTCTTCAGGGCCGTCGTGCAAAAGGCGTGCAGGTCGTCCGCCGACACCCGGACGGATCGCGTGGGACTTACGCTTGCGGTAATCAAGGAACTAACCTCCGTTCTGCGATTCCATTGACCACATTCATTAGCGGTTCGCCGCGCAGCGCCCGGGCCACGGTCTGGGCGACCGCCGTTCGCAGTCGAAGTCCCGATGGCCCGCTCGCGGAAGCGACGTGCGGCGTGACGATGACGTTGGCTATGCCGCGCAAGGGACTGTCCGCGGGGATCGGCTCGGGGTCGAAAACGTCCAATGCCGCGCCGCCGAGTCGTCCCTCGCGCAAGGCTTCGACGAGGGCCGCCGAATCGACGATGTCTCCCCGCGCCACGTTGACGAGCAAGGCGCCGCGTTTCATCTTCGCCAAAGCATTGCGGTCGATCATGCGCCGCGTCTTGGCCGTCGATGGGCAATGAAGCGTGATGACGTCGGAGCGTTTCAGCAATTCATCGAGGCCGACCGGCGTGCAGCCCGCCTTCTCGATCTCGGCCGCGGGCACCACCGGATCGAAGGCCAACACGTTGCACTTGAACGCCCGAAGCCGCGCCGCCACTTCCCGACCGATGCGGCCCAAGGCGACAATGCCGACGGTCAGTTCCTTGAGCGCGTGCATGGTAGAGGCGGGAGCGCCGCTCCACTGACCGCCGCGAACGTGGTTGCCGAGGGCGACGATTTGCCGCGTCAGCGATAGGATCAAGGCGAGCGTGTGGTCGGCGACCTCGTCGATACAGTAGTCGGGCACGTTGCAGACGGGGATGCCGCAGGAACGAGCCGCGTCGAGATCTACATTGTCCACGCCGATGCCATAACGCGCGATGACGCAGGCGCGGCGCATGGCGTCGATGACGGTGGCGGTGACGGGCGCGAACTGCGTGATGACGGCGTCGGCGTCGCTCACCAGGTCGATGAGTTGCTCCGGCGCCCGGCATTGGCGACCGACGACTTTGACGCCGAGCGGCTCCAAAATCGTTTGCTCGATGTCGAGCGAAGGGAAGGTAAAGTCGGTGACGGCGACTTTCATGGCAATGGTCCGTGGTGGGAGGAGAGGGTTGACGCCGCCGGAAACGCTGCTATATTGTCGATATATTGGAATATATTCGGGTGTCGAATGAGCGTCAACCTGAAACAACGAGCCTACGAGCATATTCGCGGAAATCTGCTCAGCGGACGCTACGCGCCGGGCACGTCGCTGTCGGCGGTGGTGTTGGCCAAGGAAATCGGCGTCAGTCAAACGCCCGTCCGCGAGGCCATCAGCCAGCTGGAAACCGAAGGGCTGGTCGAGCAGTTCCCGCGCGTCGGCATGCGCGTCAAGGTGCTGGACCGGCGCGAACTGGAGGAGTTGTTCGAAATCCGCGAGTTGTTGGAAAGCGGAGCGGCCGCGCGCGCCGCCGAGCGCGTCACGGATAAAGAGGTCGCCGATCTGGAATCGCTATGTGTTCAGTTCCGCGCCCTGGCCGAGCAGGTGCGCGGCGCCGTCGCGCGCAAGGAAACCTACGAGCCGCTCGCCCAACGGCTCGTGATTAACGACGTGGCTTTTCATCTGACGCTGTTCGGCGCGGCCGACAACCGGCGCATGCGCAAGATCGTCGCCGACCTGCATTTGATGAGCCACCTGTTTCGCCGCCAGTGGGACATTCCCACGTTGACTGTGTTGAGCCGCATCGCCTGGACCTACCGCGATCACTGCCGAATCACCGCGGCGGTGAAGCGGCGCGACGCACCGGCGGCGGGACAGTGGATGGCGCGGCACATGCGGCGGGCCAAGCAATATCTGCTGGACGTATACGATTGGAGCCGGCGCAACGAGCCTCGGCCCAGCGTCGATTCGGCCTGGCCGGAACACGTGCAGCGCTTGATCCAGCAAATGGCGGAGACGAAACTGGAACCATAGCGTTCATGACGCCTTGCTTTCTTCCTCTCTCGGGAAGCGGGGGTGTGCGATGGCCAACGAGTTAAGCGATGCGCCGGTATGCGCGCCTTCCGAAGCGGCGGTCGTGGCCAAGGTGACGCTGCGGCTGATTCCCTTTCTGTTTCTCCTCTACGTCATCAACATCCTCGACCGGGCCAACATCGGCATCGCCCGCCTGCAGATGGTGGACACGCTGCACATCTTGAGCGAGGAAGCCTACGCGCTCGGGGCCGGCATCTTTTACGTCGGCTATCTCGTCTTCGAGGTGCCCAGCAACTTGATGCTGTCGCGCCTCGGAGCGCGGACTTGGATCGCGCGCATTCTGATGAGTTGGGGCGTCATCTCCGCGTGCATGATGTTCGTCACGGGGCCGTGGAGCTTCGCGATGCTGCGCGTCTTGCTGGGCGTGGCCGAGGCAGGCTTCTTCCCCGGCATTATCCTCTATCTCAGCCAATGGTTTCCCGCGCGCGAGCGGGCGCGGGCGGTGGCCATCTTCATGGCCGCCGGCTTGATCGCCGGCATCGTGGGCAACCCCATCTCCGGGGCCATCCTGCAATTCATGGATCAAACGGGAGGGCTAGCGGGCTGGCAATGGGTCTTCCTCCTCGAAGGCATTCCCGCCATCGTCCTCGGTTTCGTCACGCTCTTCTACTTGACCGACCGCCCGGAACAGGCGCAATGGCTGACGCCCGCCGAGCGGGCCTTGCTGGTCGGCCGCATGGAGGCGGAGGAAAAGCAGCGCGAGCAGCGCCACGGGATGACCCTGTTGCGAGCATTGGCCGATCCGCGCGTGTGGCTGCTGATCGCCGTCTATTTCACGGTGGCGATGGCCGACAACAGTTTCGGCTTCTACCTGCCCACGCTTCTCAAAAGCCGCTTTTCGGACTACACGGACTTCCAAATTGGCTTCCTGGCGGCGGTGCCGAGCATCGTGGCCATCGTCGGCATGATCGTCATCGGCATCCATTCGGATCGTACCGGCGAGCGCCGCTGGCACGTCGCCGGTCCCGCGTTCTTGGCGGCGGCGGGCTGGATTCTGACGACCCTGGACTCGTCGCCGTGGTTCTTCTTGCTGGCCCTGGCCGTGACGCTTATGGGCATGCGGAGCATGTTGCCGACCTTCTGGGCCTTGCCGACGGCGTTCCTCAGCGGCAGCGCCGCGGCGGGCGGCATCGCCCTCATCAACTCGGTGGGCAACATCGGCGGGTTGATCGGCCCGAACGTCATTGGCCAGGTGAAGGCGACGACGGGCAGCTACACGGCCGGCTTGTGGATGATGGCGGGTGCGATGAGCGTCGGCGGCCTCCTCGCGTTGTTGGCCCGTCACGAAGCGACTGCCGAGGCAGGGACGCCAACTATTCTCCCGTCTCCTTCAGTAGACCAGGCCGTTTCCGCTCGTATATCGACTTGACGGCCGAGTGCCCGGCGCCACGGCTTGCCAATAGGGTCAGCCTGCTTCATGGGAAATCGACACGATGCGCCAAACGTGGGGCCTATTGCCGCTGGCGGTCCTCAGCATCGGCTTCTTGCTGGCGGCGGATGAGAAGCCGCCCG
>JBBSES010000345.1:0-5499 GCA_038239465.1 Gemmatales bacterium | reverse complement strand
CCGCCTCCGTCGTGCAGCGGGTGGGCGGGGTGATGCCGACTTACCCAGCCGCCGTCCGCGCCGAACTCTGGGCGCGGAGGGCGGACTTCCCTTGCCCCCCTCCTGCCCATCTGCTAGACCATACTCCATCAAGGTAGCCCAGGATCGCCATTTCCCGTCGAGCGAGGGCGCTGATGATTCCCCTGAATTTGAGCGGCAAAGTCGCCCTCGTCACCGGCGTCGGCGACAACGACAGCTTCGCCTGGTACATCGCCAAGACGCTCAACGCCGCCGGCGCCCGCATCGTCCTGGCCTCGCATCCGCGCATGGTCGGCATCGTGCAGAGCATCCTCGAACGCGACGCTGACGCCGAGAGCCGCAAGCTGCCCTTCGGCGGCGGTGAATTAAAGGTCGAGAAGGTGCTGCCCTGCGACGTCAGCTTCGACACGATGGACGACGTGGACGAGAAGACGCGCAACGACAAGCGCTTCAACCGCCACGGCCCCTTCGCCATCAAGGACACGATCGACGCCGTCGGCAAGGAATTCGGCGCGATCGATATTCTCATCCACAGCGTCGCCTTCAGCCCGGAGATCAAGAATCCGGCGATCAATACCAGCCGCGCCGCCTATCAGATCGCGCTCGGCGTCAGCGCCTATTCGCTGACGGCATTGCTGCGCGCGGCGCTGCCGTACATGGAAAATCGGCCCGACGGCGCCTCGGCGGTGGCCCTCACCTACATCGGCGGCGAGCGCGTGGTGCCGCACTACGGCGGCGGCATGAGTACCGCGAAGGCGGCGCTGCAAATCGACGCCAAGCAGTTGGCCAGCAACCTCGGCCCGAAGAAGATTCGCGTCAACCTGATCTCGGCCGGGCCATACGCCTCGCGCGCCGCCCGCGCTATCGCCGACATGGATCAAATGAAGGCGTATGCCGCCCAGCGCTCGCCGCTGCAGCGCCCCATCGAGGCCGAGGAAGTGGCCAACGCGACGGCCTTCCTGTGCAGCCCGCTGGCCTCGGGCATTTCCGGCAACACGCTCTACGTCGATTGCGGCTACCACGTCATGGGTGTGTGAACCGTGGATGCCCCCGCCATCACCGATTTGCTCTCCAGCCTCGACCGCGAATTGTGGGTCGTGACGGCGGCCAGCGATTGGCGCCGCGGCGGGTTGATCGCCACCTTCGTTTCCCCCGCTTCCATCGTACCCGAGATGCCGCGCGTCTGCGTCGGCCTGGCCAAACAGCATCACACCTGGCAACTCGTCGAAGCCAGCAACGCCTTCGGCCTGCACTTGCTGGGCGAACGTCATCTCGAATGGGTCTGGGCGTTCGGCACCCGCTCCGGCCGCGATGTCGATAAACTCGCCGGCGCGGCGACATTCACGGCGACGACGGGGACGCCGCTCTTGTCCGACGCTCTCGCCTGGCTCGATTGCCGGGTCGAGACGAAGATGAACACCGGCGACCGTACCGCCTATATCGCATCAGTCGTCGCCGGGGCGCGCTACGGCACCACCGCGCCGTTGACCGTGCGCCGCATGTTGCAACTCGCCTCGCCCGAGCGCCGCCGCGACCTGGAAGAGGGCTTGCGACGCGATGCCGCCGCGGACGCTGCCGCCATTGAAGCCTGGCGGCAATCCATGAAGTAATGGGCCTATAACCATATCTCTACCCTTGAACCATGCCCGACTTCGACCAGCTGCCGGCCTTGCGTGGCGGCGACCCGGTGCGGCCGCAGGGGCCGCCCGATTGGCCGCCGCCCGACGAGGACGTTCTCAGCGCCCTGCAAGCCGCGTATCGGGATGGCTCCTACGGCAAGTATCTCGGGCCGCACGTCGAACGCCTGGAACGCCATCTCGTTGCCTATCACAACGTGGAATTCGTCCTCAGTTGCGCGAGCGGCAGCAGCGCCGTCGAGTTGGCCTTGCGCGCCTTGCGAATCGGCCCCGGCGACGAAGTGCTGCTGTCCGCCTACGACTACGGCGGCAACTTCCTCGCCGTCCACGCGGTCGGCGCTCGGCCGGTACTCATCGACCTATCTCCCGCTAACTGGCAGCTGGCGGTCGAGCGCATCGCGGCCGCCATCGGGCCATCGACCCGCGCCCTGCTGGTGTCGCACCTGCATGGCGGCCTCGTGCCCATGCGCGAGGTGATGGCCCTCGCCGCGGCACATGACCTGCGCGTTATCGAGGACGCGGCCCAGGCACCGGGGGCATTCGTGCAAAGCCGCCACGCCGGCACATGGGGCGATGCCGGCATCCTCAGTTTCGGCGGCTCGAAACTGCTCAGCGCCGGACGCGGCGGCGCGGTACTTACCAGGCATGGCGACGTGCATCAGCGCTTGCGCCTCGCCCAGCATCGTGGCAACGTCGTCAGCCCGTTGTCCGAATTGCAAGCGGCGGTGTTGCTGCCGCAGCTGGAAAAACTCGACGCGCGCAACGCCCGCCGCGCGGCGAGCGTGCATCAATTGACGGAAAAGCTGCGAGACGTCGAGGCTCTGCGTCCCTTCGTCAACGATATCCCCGACAGCGCGCCGGCCTACTACAAATTAGGCTTCCAGTACGACGCGAACGCTTTTGGACTGAGTCGAAAACACTTCCTCGCGGCCCTGCGCGCCGAGGGGATCGCCTTCGACGAGGGCTTCCGCGCCGGGCACGTCGGCCGCTCGCCGAGCCGCTATCGCAAGGGCGGCGACCTGGCCGAAGCGGAGCGCGCCGGCGCCGGCTGCGTCGTGCTGCATCATCCGGTCCTCCTGGGAACGACCGACGATGTCGAGGAGGTCGCGCGCGCCGTTCGCAAGGTATACGGGTCCGCTGGCCGGCTTCGTCAAACGCTCGATTAGCGGCACTCGGCCGTTGGCCTGGCCCGACCCATGCGTTACACTCACACTGACATGTCAAATGCCATGTCATCCGGAGACGCACGCTTCATGTCCAGCGGAACCATGTCGGATACGGTCTACCAACATCTGTTGCAGCGCATGTTGCGCAGCGACCTGAAGCCGGGCGATTGGGTGGACCGGCGCCGCATCGCCGACGACTTGCAAACGAGCCTCATGCCGGTGGCGGAGGCGGTGCAGCGGCTGACGGCGGAAGGCTTCCTCGTGTCGGTGCCGCGGCGCGGCACGCAGGTGCGCGTGCCCGGCCGCGAGGACGTGCGCGGCCAGCTCCTCGTCCGCGAGGCGCTGGAATGCCAGGGCGTTCGCCTCACCCGTGGCCAACCCATCCGCGATGACTATCAGCGCTTGCACGCGCTGGCGACGGCCGCCGACGACTGCGCCGGCCCCGCCGCCGAAGCCTGGCTCACCGACCTGGCGTTCCATCGCGTCCTCGTCGAAGTAACTCAATGCGCGGCCCTGCTGGAGCACTTCGACCGCGTCATGAAATTGGCCCTCTTTCAACATTCGGCGCTTCTCACGCCTTACCCCTTCAACCGCGGCGACAGCCACGTGCAACTCTTGAAGGACCTGAGCAAGCTCGACGCCGACGGCGCCGAGGCGCGGATGCGCAAACACATCCGCACGGGCAAGGAGCAGTTTCTCGACGTTTAATCGGCCCGCTGTCGTCGCTCATCGATCCTCCTCACTGCTCTTTTCTTCATCCTCCACCCTTCTCCGCACGCCGTCGCCGCCGCCGCCATCAAGGAGGCCCTGCGCCCGACGAGCTTCTGCCGAGGGCGCCCCCGATTCAAAGCCCTTCCTGGCACGGAGGTTTCGAATGGTTACCAATACGCACATCCGTCGGCTGCGGCGCCTCGATCAACTCGGCATGTCCCCAGGCCGGGCCGCCGCCACGGCCGGCATCGACGACAAGACCGCACGCAAGTATCGGCGGCTCGGCAAGCTGCCCAGCGAGGTGCGCATGGAACATACCTGGCGAACCCGACCCGATCCCTTCGCCGACATCTGGAGCCGCGTCGAGGAGTTGCTGCTCGTCAGCCCCGAACTGCAGACGCACACCCTCTTCGCCTGGCTGCAGCAGGAGTATCCGGGGCGTTTCGCCGATGGCCAACTACGCACCTTGCAGCGGCGCCTCAAGCAGTGGCGCGCCCTCCAAGGGCCGGCCAAGGAGGTGTTCTTCTCCCAGGTCCACGAACCGGGCCGTCTGTGCGCCTCCGATTTCACGCACCTCAGCGGCCTGCAAATCACCGTCGGCGGCCAGGCCTTTCCGCACCTGATCTACCATTTCGTGCTCACATACTCGAACTGGGAGACCGGCACGATCTGCTTCACGGAGAGTTTCGAGAGCCTCAGCGACGGGCTGCAAAACGCCCTGGCCGAACTAGGCGGCGTACCCCACGTGCATCGCACCGATTCGCTGACCGCGGCCGTGCCGCCCGGCGGCGATCGGCAGGTCTTTCAACACAGCTACGCGCTGTTCCTGCGGCAACTGATCGCGCAGCGGAATCGCGGCCGGCAGCCGCGGCTCGTCGAGGAAGTGGCGCTGCTAAAGCCGTTGCCGGCGCAACGCATCGACGCATGTAAATATCTCGATGTCCGAGTGGATTCCGGCAGCACCATCCACGTCGCCGGCAACACCTACTCGGTGGCCAGCCGGCTGATCGGCGAATGGGTCGAGGTCCGCCTGCACGCCGACCACCTCGAAGTCTGGTACGCCCAGCGGCACGTCGAACGCTTGCCACGGCTGCGCGGCCGGGGCAAACACCGCGTCGAATACCGGCACATCATCGACTGGTTGGTGCGCAAGCCGGGCGCCTTCGCCGGCTATTGCTACCGCGACGACCTGTTCCCGAGCAGCCGATTTCGCCTGGCGTATGACACCCTGGTGTCACAAAAGCCGGAGCGGGCGGCCAAGGAATATCCGCGGATTCCGCACCTGGCGGCGCGGCAGAGCGAGAGCGGCGTCGCGGCGGCTTTGGAGCGGTTGGCCCGGGCCGGCACCCCGCTGAGCGCGGCCGCGGTGACCGAGGAACTCGATCGTGGTGACAAGGCAATGTCAGTATCCGAGGTGGTCGTGGCGCCGGATGGCTCGTTCGTGGACCGGCGCGAGAACGTGCTGGCCTTCGGCAGCGTCGGCTCGGGCAAGACGCACTTGCTGGCGGCGGCGCAGGAGTTGGTGCGCGGGGGGCGCAAGGTGCTGTTCACGACCTGCAACCTCCTGGTGCAAGACCTGCTGATCGCCAAGCGCGACTTGAAGCTGAGCCGGATGCTGAAACGGCTGGCGGGGTTCGCGGTGCTGATGATCGACGACCTGGGCTGCGTGCAGCAGAGCCGGGAGGAGATGGAGGTACTGTTCACGCTGCTGGCGGAGCGTTACGAGCGGGGCAGCGTGCTGCTGACGAGCAACCTGCCGTTCTCGCCGTGGGAGCAGATCTTCAAGGACCCGATGACGACGGCGGCGGCGATCGACCGGCTGGTGCATCACAGCGTGATCATCGAGTTGAACCTACCGAGCTACCGGGCGGAGCAAGCGAAGAAGGCGAAGCAGAGCCGGAGCAGCGGTGAGGAGAAGGCCAAGGAAACGTGAGCCAGGATGGGGCAGGCGGGGGGGGGGGGGGGGG
>JBBSES010000344.1:0-5501 GCA_038239465.1 Gemmatales bacterium | reverse complement strand
GCCGCCGCCTTGATCCTGCGCCGACTTGGATCTCCCACAGGCCACCGCCCACCGCCCCCCGTCTTTGTTTGGTCACTGGGGCGTGTGGACTGTGGACTGTGGACTGTGGACTTACGATATGACGATGCACCACGCCGGTTTGGCCGATCTCGTGCGCCGCGATCCGCGCTATGCTTACGAGGCGTACGAGTTCGTCTTCGCGGCTTTGGAACATACGCAGAAGCGCCTCGGCCGTCAGCCACGCCGCGAGACGCCCGGCGAGGTCGGCCCGCAACACCACGTCAGCGGCCCCGAATTGCTGGAGGGCGTCCGCGATCTGGCGCTGCGCGAATTCGGCCTGATGGCCCGCACCGTCTTTCACATGTGGGGCATCGACCGCACCGACGACTTCGGCGAAATGGTCTTCAACCTGGTCGAATCCAACTTGATGAGCAAGACCGACGAGGACCACCGCGCCGACTTCCACAACATCTACGATCTCGACGAGACGCTGGTGCGCGGCTATCAAATCAAGCTCGAAGAGGCGGAATAAAACCATGACCGCCGCGAAGATCAAGCTCGCCCTGGCCGCCGTGGCGTTCGCCGCCTGGATTGGCTTCCTCGGCTATTTGGCGTTCACGACGCGGCATCCGATCGTGCTGTCGCGGCCGCAGTTTTTGGTGTCGAATTTCGACGTGGTCGCCGAGGTGGACAATCGAGAAGGCGGCGCGGCCACCGTGCGCCAGGTCCACTGGCCAGAGGGGCAGCGCAACCTCGATGGCCGCGTGATTCACATCGATAATTTGACGGAATGCCAGGGCTGGGAAGGGCCGGGGGAGTACGTGTTGGCGCTGGTGGCTCAGGGCAAAGATTATCGCGTCGCGGCAGGGCCGCCGTCGCCCGGTTCGGGGGGGCAGGGGCCGCGCATTTATCGGGCGGTGCCGGATACGTTACGGCAGCTGCGCGATATTCCCAAGGCGGCGCCTTGAAAGGTTTAGTGGAGAACGCTTCGGCATCTGGAAGTGTTGGTTAGGATGACTTGTAAAGGAGACTTGTGATGAGTGCCGTCGAAGAGACAATCGAGGCCACGCTCGATGCGAACGGCCAGCTGCGCTTGGCGCGCCAGCCGAAATTGCCACCCGGCCCCGTCCGTGTGACAATTCGCGCCGCCACGGTCGTCTCGCGGCGCGGCCTGGCGGATGTACTCCGGGAGATCGCGGCCGAGCAGCGTGCGCGCGGCTTCGTCGGGCGTTCGCCGGAAGAAATACACGCTGAGGAAGACGCGCGCCAAGCGGAAGATGACGAAAGGGACCGGGAACTGGACGCAGCACGGCGATAGTATTCGCCGGGGAAACCACAGTGATTTATTACCTGGACACCGTGATCGTCATTTACGCCGTCGAAGGTAAATCTGCCGATCAGCAACGCGCGCAAAATCACCTGACTGCTTTCGAACAGGCCGGCCACCAATTCGCGATCAGCGAATTGACTCGGACGGAATGCTTGGTGCCCACGTTTGGCCCGGGGCCGGCCAGCGGCTGTCTGAATTTTTTCGATTCTTTCACGGCCCGAATGTGCGGACTTTGGAGTTGACTGCCGCCGTGTACGTCCGACCCAGTGCCATCCGGGGCGGCCACACTCACCTGGCAGCGCATTCCGCTCAGCCGCGGCGATACGGGCTGCCCGATGCCCTCCACCTGGCCACCGCGATTGAGTCCGGCTGCGATGTGTTTCTGACCAACGACAATCAGTTCACTTGCCGTCATTTCATCGAAAATAGACTCGCCCAAAACTTACGCCAACAACAATCCAAACACCAATACCGCCGCCGCCAGGGCGAGCGCCGCCACCGTTGGCCAACGCAACGCCCGCTGTGCCGCGGCGCGGTTCGCGCGCCCCTCAAGGACGGGAAACATCAACACGCCACCGAGAGCCTGAGCGGAGAGCAGCGCGCCGCAGGCCAGGCCGCGTTCGGCGGGCAGCCGCGCGAAGGCCAGTCCGATCAGCGTCGGCACCACCGGCCCCAGACAGAAACCGACGATCAGCAAGCCCCCGGCGGCGCTGCTTCGGCTCGCCGTCCCCGCCAGGTTGCCCAGCGCGAACCCCGCGAGGAGGACCAGGGCGACCAAGACGGAGACATCCCCACCCGGCCGCCAATGGCCCTGCTGGACCGCGAACCCCGTCGTCAGCCGGGCCGCCACGAACGCGATCCAGAAGCCGGCCGTCAGACGCTTGGCGCCGCGCTCGTCGTGGCCGACGCTGCGGAGAAAGGGCGCCGCCCAGGCGGCGATCATGCGTTCGAGCGTTCCGTAAAGGAGTAGTGCCAAGCACGCGATCCACAGGAGGGACGCCTCCGATGCTCCCCGGGCGGGCGCGGACCATTCGTGGGCCGATGTCAGCGCCATCGTGGCCGCCGGCGCCAGGCACAACAGAGCGATCACGCCCAATGTTTTGCGGAAACCGAAGGGGGCGACAAGGGCCTCGACCAGAGGGGGGCCGGCGATCATGCCGAAGGCGAAGAAGACGTGGCCCAGGTTTATCGCGGCCACGGCGTTGCTCGGCGCCAACGCCGCCGGCATGAGCAGAGTGGCGCCCACGATGAGCGCGGCGCCGGCCACGCTCAACAGGATCAGCAGGGCGATGGCTGCGCCCATGCGCTGGCTCATCCCCAGGGTGGCCGTCGCCAGCGCCGCGGCCAACGAACCCACGATCAACAAAACTTCGGGGTCGAGCCAATCGGCCGTGAGGCCCGCCAGAAGCAGCGCCGGCATGAGGACAATCGCTGCCACCAGCGGCAAAGCGCGCGACCGCGCTTCGCGCATCCCCAATCGCTTCGCCAATGGCAAGCGAATGCCGCTCGCCAGCGTCGCCACGATGCCGCCTAGGAACGCGCCGGCGATCACGACGGGAACCAGATCGTAGCGTGCCGCCATGTCGAGCCTCCAGTCCTCTCCCATGTCCTCCGATAACCTACGCCGCCACGGCATGGGACGCTAGCCTGTTGAAAATGCTCATCCGCAATGTTATTCCACGATATCTGGATGGCGATTTGTCCACTAGCCCACGATAGAACCTCCGGGGCACCTGGCGTGTCATTCCTTGGGATGAGATCAGTGCAGTGGTATCGGCGAGCGGGGGGCGTAAGCCCGCCGTGGATGTCTTGGGGAGAACCACGGGGGCTTACGCCCCCCGCTCACCAGGTTCTTTTGGCGCGAGCGCAAGCGTCGGCTTGCCAGCTGTTTGAGAAGGGCGCGACTTGCGCGAAGGTGGTGAAATTTCGCCTTGCAACGATTTCGCGGCCCTCCTATACTCACTCTTTCCGAGAAACTGGCTGCGCGCCGCTAGCGTAGCTCAATGGCAGAGCACCGGTTTTGTAAACCGGCGGTTGTGAGTTCAACTCTCACCGCTAGCTTCTGGCAAGGGCCTTCAGACTTGCGGACGGTGCCGCGAAACACAGATGCTTGATGGAGCGAATGGGGCGAAGAAGCCCGCGACGAGCGTGCGAAGGGGCAGGTGGCCGAGCGGCCAATGGCATCAGACTGTAAATCTGACGGGTTTTCCCTACACAGGTTCAAATCCTGTCCTGCCCACTACTCGCGGGTGTAGCACAATGGTAGTGCATCTGCCTTCCAAGCAGACTACGGGAGTTCGATTCTCCTCACCCGCTTTATGGACGAAGCGCTGCGGACTTGTGCCAGGTGTCGGCTGGATAAGCCATTAAGCGACTTCGGCCGAAAGCGCTTGAACGACTTTCAGCCGTATCGCCGGCCTTGCCAGTCTGAGTACAAGAAGGAGCATTATCAGGGAAACGAGGAAAGTTATCTGGCATCGGGTCGCAAGCGATTGGGCAAGTTGAGAGAACTGGTTCGACAGGCGAAAGACAAGCCCTGCACTGATTGCGGAGTCAAGTATCCATACTACGTAATGGATTTCGACCATCGAAACGGCGACGAAAAACTGGCGGGCCTCGGTCAACTGATGAAGCGGCATTCGGAAGCCAGTTTGATCGACGAGATGGCCAAGTGCGATTTGGTTTGCGCGAATTGCCACAGGGAGCGCACCCATCAACGGGGCCAGAGTGTTTCGAAGAAGTACCGCGAACCGACCGATTCGAGCAATGCGCTGCTGTAGCTCAGCGGTAGAGCGCTTCCTTGGTAAGGACGAGGTCCTGGGTTCAAATCCCAGCAGCAGCTTTCGGCGACGATTCTGTATCACCCTTATCTCCGGGGCGGCTTCCCGGAGCCTTGATTTGAAACCGCGGAGGAACGATGGCTAAGGAAGTATTCGCGCGGACCAAACCGCACGTCAACGTCGGCACCATTGGCCACATCGATCACGGCAAAACGACCTTGACGGCGGCGATCCTGTCGCGCCAGGCGTTCAAGAACAAGATCGAGAAGATCAAGAGCTACGCGGAAATCGCCAAGGGTGGTATCGTCCGCGACGACAACAAAACCGTCACCATCGCCGTGTCGCACGTCGAATACGAGACGGCCAACCGCCACTACGCCCACATCGATTGTCCCGGCCACGCCGACTACATCAAGAACATGATCACCGGCGCCGCCCAGATGGACGGGGCCATCCTCGTCGTCGCCGCCAACGACGGCCCCATGCCGCAAACCCGCGAGCACATTCTCCTCGCCCGCCAGGTCGGCGTGCCGCGCATCGTCGTCTTCCTCAACAAGGTAGATACCGTCGATGACCCGGAATTGCTCGAACTCGTCGAACTCGAACTACGCGAGTTGCTGACCAAGTACGATTTCCCCGGCGACGAGATCCCCATCGTCCGCGGCAGTTCCAAACCGGCCCTCGATTGCAACGGCAAGGACGACGCCGCCTGCAAGTGCATCGACGACCTGATGGCCGCCCTCGACAGCTACATCCCCACGCCGCAGCGCGAGGAAGACAAGCCGTTCCTCATGAGCATCGAGGACGTCTTCTCCATCAAGGGCCGCGGCACGGTGGGCACCGGCCGCGTCGAGCGCGGCCGCGGCAAGGTCGGCGACGAAGTCGAGATCATCGGCCTCATGAAAGCGCCGCGCAAGACGACCATTACCGGCGTCGAGATGTTCAACAAGACCCTCGACTACGCGATGGCCGGCGACAATGTCGGCGTGCTGCTGCGCGGCATCGAACGCACCGACCTCGAGCGCGGGCAGGTGCTCGCCAAGCCTGGCACCATCACCCCGCACACCAAGTTCCTGGCCAACGTCTACGTGCTGACCAAGGAAGAAGGCGGCCGGCACACGCCGTTCTTCTCCGGCTATCGTCCGCAGTTCTACTTCCGCACCACCGACGTGACCGGCACCGCCACCGACCTCAAGGCGCAGGACGACACGCCGGCCGAAATGTGCATGCCCGGCGACAACATTAAGGTGACGGTCGAACTGCTGCCCGACTCGCCCATCGCCATGGACGAGGGGCTGCGCTTCGCCATCCGCGAGGGTGGCCGTACCGTCGGCTCCGGCGTCGTAACCAAAATTCTCGCATAACACCGTCAGTGGTCAGTGGTCCGTGGT
>JBBSES010000343.1:0-5507 GCA_038239465.1 Gemmatales bacterium | reverse complement strand
GGGGGGGTTAGCCCCCGTGGATTCCACGGGGGGCAAGCGCCCCCCGCTCGCCAAGCAAACGCTCGTTTTAATTCTCTCGGGCGAACGCGAGTTCGTGATGACTTCGGAGAAGCGTCGCTAAACGGCTTGGATAATATGCCGGAGAATCCCCATGATCCTCGGCAAATTATCGATGTAGTATTCCGGTATATCAATCGTCACCGCGTTGCCGTGCAAGCGTAGGAACTTCCAGGCCGTGCCCGTGCTGACGACGCCAGAGATCAGTGTTATGGGCGCCTTCGCCTGTTCGTTGCACAATCGGGCGGCGAACATGGCGGCGATGCACTGGCCCAATCCGGTACGAATCAAATCGTTCTTGGCCTCCGCGATGGCGACGTAGGGCGCGCCGAGTACGTGTTGGCTCTTCCCCTTGGAGATAATGAAATCGCAAAAGCCGTTCAAGTTGCGGCTCGGATCGACGTTGAACTCCAGGCCCGAGAAGAGAGAGAAGCTGCCGTGCAGGACGCGGCGCAATTCCAAGAGTACGGGCGCGATGATAAATTCGGATTTCGCCTTCTCGGTACTGTTGGCGACGGCCAGGGTGACGCCATCGTTGATGAAGGACACAAACTCCTCTCTCACTTCCATGCTTGGCACGGACGCGAACAGGTCGGCGTCGTCGATGGACAGGCCGAGGTCGTATTGCACCTGGGGGAAGGAGAAATCGCGGAAGGGCATGGTATAGATCCTCTGGATTGCCGTGTAACGCCGCATCGCGGAAGCGTTGTCACGCTTCCGCGAAGCGGCGCTAACCAGATTAACTCTTCCCCTTGTCTCTCTCTTCCCACACTTTCTTCTTCGCCTTCATTAACCGGCTGGCGAAGTCGGCCGCCTCTTGCTCCTTCTCGGGCGCCACGCCCGGCGTCGGTCCCGTCGGCTTCTTCGGTTGATCCGGCAGCGGCGCCATCTCGGCGCCGGGTGGCGGTTCGGGGCCATCGCCGCCGTCGAAGCGGGCGCTCCCTCGGCCTTGCTCCAGCGTTTCGCCGACCACTTGTTTGCGGCTTTTGAGGCGGTCGAGGAATTGCGGGGCGCCGTCGGCCAGTGCCACCCGGCCGCGCAGCCGGTCCCAGACGCGGCTTGTCCATGAGAGGAAGGCCGTCGGCTCCAGGGCGATGCGCCGTACCGCGATGTCGAAGAAGAGTACCAGCGCGGCCAGGAACAGCAGCCAGAACCAGACCGGCGCCATGCCGCGCGACAGCGGCAACCCGGCGCGGAACACCGACGCATCCGCCGCCGCTTGCGTGAGCGCCGCCGGGTCGTCGGCGTAGGTCTGCCCATTGGTGAGGCGGCGCAGGTCTTCGAGCAAGCCGACATTGCTTTCCATGTCGGCGAATTCGGGCGAATACGGCACCGTCACGCCGGCGCGGGCGCTGTCGATGGCCTCCACCTTCTCGACCACCCGTTCCACTTCCTTGCCGTTCTCCATCACCTTTTCGACCACGCGGCGGATGCGCACCGGCGAGGCGTTGATGAAATACGAGCCGGCCTCGTCGGCCTTGAACTCGGCCTCGTATTGGCCGCTGCCCTTTTGCTCGAACTTCAGTTGAAAGCGACGGCTATCCTCCACCTTGCCCGACGGAGGCGTGACGCCGCCGCGCAGACGCAAATCGGTCAGCGGCTTGTTTTGATTGTTCTTGTCGCGCGCCTCGACGATGACTTTCACCTTGCCGTCGCGGTATTCCGTGGTCATCGTCAGCGTGCCGGTCTCGACGGCGCGCAGCGACCAATCGACCATCTGCTCCCAGAAGCGTTGATAGAGCGGCGAGTCGGCCCAGTCCTGGTCCCAGGTGCGTCGGCCGTTGCCGCTGCGCGCGTCGCTGGTGAAGGCGACCGACTTGCCCAGGCCATATTGCCAATAGGCGAGGATGGGGAAATCCTGATCGCCCTGCGGCGGGCCGAGGATTGCCTTCTGCACCAGCGGCGAGACTTTCGGCGTCGTCCGCACGAAGCCGTAGAGGGCGTCGAGGTTTTCCGGCAGCTTGTCGGCCGGTCCTCCCGGCGCCACCAGCTTCGGCGTGAACTTGCGTTCGTAGATGAACGACTGGCTGACGAGGCGCGCTTCCTTGGTGTAAATCTCGGGTAGCGTCTTGGGGTTGGTGACGTTGTAGAACTTGCCGCCGGTGGCGCTGGCGACGCTGCTCATGCGCTGGATTTCTGGTTGCCCGTGCGTCGTCACGCAAACCGTCGTGCAGGTGACGCGGGCGGTTTTCATGCGTGCCAACAGCTGCGGGTCGGCCGTCCAGTGGTCGCCGTCGCTGATGAAGATGATGTGCTTCTTCGCCAGGTCGTACTTGGGATTGGTCAGCGCCGCCAGGGCCATGCGAAAGCTCGGATTGCAATCGGGCATGTCGCCGGGGTTCATTTTGTCGAGAAGCTTGCTCAGGGAGTCGCGTTTCTCGCCGACGGTCTGAAAGGGGACGTGCCAGGAGGTGCCGCCGTCGGCGCCCATGCCGTCGTACTGCAGGACGCCCACCATGTCCATAGGTGCGAGTTTCTTGATGGACAGCTTGCCGATGTTCTTCTGCCAGCTGTTTTGCACGTCGGCCTCGGAGGCGTGGAAGATCAGGGCCAGGCCGCCCTTGCCCTGCACCTTGAGCGCCTTGATGTCGCAATCGACCGGCAGCGCCTTCTCGATGGGCGTGCCCTGCCAGCCGCCGGCGCCGAAGCTGTCCGGCCCGCCGATCATGATGAGGCCGCAGCCCTGTTCGTGCGTGTTGCTGCGCAGGCGTTCTTGCTGCTCCTCCGAAAAGGCCTCGGCCGGCACGTTGGCCAGCATTATGCAGTCGTAGTCGATCAGGTAACGGCCGAAGTCCTCGCCGTCGAGCGCCGCCAGCTTGGCGGCCGTCACGCGGCTGACCTTGAACTTCGTCTTACCCAGGCCGAGCAAGTGTTCGTACAGGAATTCGTGCTCGTATGGCTCGCCGTCCTTGGGCGTCTTGCCTTCGATGAGAAGGACTTTGCGTTGGCCGAGGGCGAGGACGTGCGTGGTGGCGACCTTGTTTTGCAGGTGGCCGCGCGGCGGCGGCGCCATGCGGCCATCGACGAGGACGCCCAGCGGCTCGAAGCGCGCCTTGTACGTGAACGATCCGGTCGGCCGTTCCAGCGGCGGCGGGAAAGTGATCGAATTCAAGCCGGGCCGCAGCGTCACGCGCCCCTTGGGATGTTCCGGCCCCGGCTCGATGTTCTTCTCTTGATCGCCCGATTTTTGCGTCAGCGTCAGCGTGCCGATCACGGGATTGGGGTTGTAGCTGCGCAGCAAAACCTTGATGGGGAAGCGTGCCCCTTGCTCGGTGAGCGGCGGTGCTTCGACGCTTTGCACCATGACTTCGCTCTCGTTCTTGCTGCCGGCGGCGAGCGGCACCACGTCGATTTGCACGCCGTTCTTCTCGGCGACGCGCGCCTGTTCGACGGCGTTGCCGACGTTCTCGTTGCCGTCGCTGAGCAGGACGATACGCTTGCCGCTGCCCTCGGGGAACGACGCTAAAGCTAGCTTCATGGCGGCGGCGATGTCGGTGTAGCTGCTGTCGAGGACTTCGACGCCGTCGGGAAAGCGGAAGCGCTTGGCGTCGCTGGGCGGCAGTTCCAGGCGCGGCTGCCGGCCGAAGACGATGACGCCGTACTTGTCGCGCTTATGGCCGTCGCCGCGCTTCTCGACCGATTCCTTGATGAAGCGCAGAATCCGCTCCCAGCGCAAATCGACTTGCCCCGATGCGTCCATTTCCGGCGGCACGCTCAGCGAACGGTCGATGAGAAACAGCACCGTGACCGTGTCGTCGGGCCGGCGGAAGCGCAATTCCGCCAGCGCCAACGTCAGCAGGGCAATGAGGAGACAACGCAGTCCGATGGCGGCCCAGCGGCGGAACGGCCCCAGCCCGGCCAGGCTCTTGAAGCTGATGGCGACGACGACCGGCAGCGAGAGCAAGATCAGCAGCCACCAGGGATGGACGACCTGCACGCCGGCGACGACGCGGCCGACGTCGAGGAAGCCGCGCGTCGCCTCGGGGGTTATCCAGGCGCCCAGGCCGAACGCCATCAATGAAGCCACGCCGATGGCCAGCGGCATCGACCAGTCGTTGGTGATAATCAGCCAGAGCAGTTGCAGGAAGAAGAGGCCCGCGAAGATTGCCGCGAACCAGAGGCCGGCATCGGGAGAGGCGATCAGACCGCCGAGCGAGGGTAGCAGAGCGGCGGCGCTGAAGAAGAGCAGAGCGCCCGACCAGCGCCGGCCGCGCCAGCGAACGAGCAATAAGGCGAGGCACAGAATCAGCGCCAGAACCAGCAGGGCCACGGCGAACCAGCGCGGCGCGAGAAAGATGGTTAGCCGTTGCATTAACAAATTCCTTGATATTCCTCGCGCCTTGGCGAGCGGGGGGCGTAAGCCGGGCGTAAGCCCCCCGTGGTTCTCCGGGGGAAATCCACGGGGGGGCTTACGCCCCCCGCTCGCCGAGAAAAGGCGTTCCTCAAAAACGAATGCGCTGCACCCGATGGTTCTCGCTATCGACGACGTGGACGCGCCCCTTGCCATCGACGGCGAGCGCCCACGGCGCATGCAGTTTCCCCGGCGCCCGCCCCTCGCCGCCCCAGGTGCCGAGCGACGCGCCTTCCGCCGTGAACTTCTGCACGCGATGATTGCCGTATTCCACGACGTACAACTCGCCGCCCGGCCCGAAGGCCAGGTCATAGGGATACCACATCTCGCCCGGCCCCTGGCCCTGCGTGCCGAAGACTCGCACGAGGTCGCCGTCGCGCGTGAAGACCTGGATGCGATTGTTGACGGCGTCGGCGGCGTAGAGGTTGCCGTCGGGACCGAGAGCGAGGGCGCGGACGTGGGCCATCTGCCCCGGTTCGTGTCCGGGATTGCCCCACGATTTCACGAAGCGGCCATCGACGTCCAGCTTCGTGATACGGTCGTTGACGCCGAACTCGGAGACGTAGAAGAAGCCATCGGCGTCCTGCACCGCGTCGCTGATGTAGCCGAACTGCCCCGGCCCGGTACCCGGTTCGCCGCCGATCTTGCGCAGTTCCTGGCCATCGGGCGAGTAGACGCGCAGGCAGTGGTAATGGGAATCGCTGACGAGGAGATTGCCGTCGCGGTCGATGCTCAGGCCGCTGGGCCGGCCGTTGGCGTAGGCGGGCGTCGTCCAGGTATGGCCATCGAGATAGTTGCCCTGCCGGTCGTAGACTTGAATCCGGGCTGTGTAATCGACGAGATAGACGCGGTCCTTCTTGTCGATGGCGATGGCGCGCGGCTTGATGATATCGCCGTCTTGCGTTCCCTTGCGGCCCCAGACGAGTTCCGGCTCGGCGCGCGGCCCCCCACAACCGGCGAACAGCACGACGAGACAGAGCAAGCTTCTGTGGTAGCGCCGAGGTGGCAACACGCGCGGGGACCATGAGTGCCGAGACGGGACAGCGTCAGCATCAGGCTACCAGGGGAAGAGGGGGGAGACAAGACGCGGCGAGCGGGG
>JBBSES010000342.1:0-5508 GCA_038239465.1 Gemmatales bacterium | reverse complement strand
GTCTCCGATGATCCCGCGAAGCACGGCTTATGCAACGCTTTCAGCGCTCGTCGTTGGGGTGCCTTGTTACCCAGGGTAGCCGCTGCGCGGCAACCCTGGGCTATGTGATTCAACCCCTTCGGGGTAAATACACAATGTGCTATATGTTCTATCACCGCGCGGTTGGCAATAACCACTGACAACGGCCAATGGACAAATGACCAATCCGCGTTTAGTCCGTGCCCTCGGCCCTTGGACCGCAATAGCCGTCGTCGTCGGCACCGTCATCGGCTCCGGCATATTCCGCAAGCCGCAGGTGGTGGCGGAACACGTGCCGCAGTTCGGCCTCGCGGCCCTCGTCTGGATCCTCGGCGGCGTTCTCGCCTTCTTGGGGGCGTTGTCGCTGGCCGAGGTCGCGGTCCTCTATCCGCAAGCGGGCGGGAACTACGTTTTTCTGCGCGAAGGCTATGGCCGCCTGGCCGGCTTCCTCTGGGGTTGGGTCGAGTTCTGGATCATCCGCGGCGCCTCGCTGGCCGCGCTGGCGACGGTGTTCGCCGAGGCCTTGCGCGAAGTATTGAGCAACCCGGCCTTTCGGCAAGCACTCGGCTGGGAAGCCAACGGCGATCCGCTCGGCTACTGGGAGCAGCGCTGCCTAACCGTCGGCGTGATTCTATCGCTCGCCGCCGTCAACGTGCGCGGCGTCCGCTGGGGCGGCCTGCTCCAGCTGGCGATCACGCTCGTCAAGGCGGGGTCGCTGCTGACCATCATGGTCTTGCCCTTCGTCGTCGCCGGCTTGTTTTCGCCGGGCGCCGCCGCTGCCCCACGCACGGAAAACCTGACGCCGCTCTGGCCCGAGAGCGCCGCCGCCATCAACCTGACCGGCTTCGGCTCGGCCCTATTCGGCGTCCTGTTCGCATACCACGGTTGGATGAACGTCGCCCCCATCGCCGAGGAGATTCGCCAGCCGCAGCGCAATCTGCCGCTGGCCCTGCTCGGCGGCACGGCGGTCGTCGTCTTCCTCTACCTGGGAGCCAACCTGGCCTATTACCTGGTGATACCGCGGCCGGAAATGGCGGGGCTGAAGGATACCAGCGTGGCCACGGTGTTCAGCATGCGCTTGCTCGGTCCTCTCGGGGCGGCCTTCGCCTCGGCGGCACTGATGGCCTCCACCTTCGGCGCGCTCAACGGCAACTTGCTCGTCGGCCCGCGCGTCCTGTACGCGATGGGCGAAGATGGGTTAGCGCCGCGCGCCCTCGGCGCCGTCCACCCGCGCTACCATACGCCCGCGCTGGCGATCATCGTTCAAGCGGCCTGGGCCGCCCTCTTAGTTCTCGCCGTGGCTTTCCTGACGAGTACGGGCGCCCTCGACGCCAAGAAGGCGGCATTCAACATCCTCAGCGATTTCGCCATGTTCGGCGCCATCATCTTCGAGACCTTGGCCATCGCCTCGATCTTCGTCTTCCGCCGTCGCTTGCCCGACGCGGAACGGCCCTATCGCTGTTGGGGCTATCCGTGGGTGCCGGCGGTATACGTCGCCATCATGACGCTGGTGCTGGTCAACACGTTTTGGGAGCAGACCGTTGAGGCACTGGTTGGCGTCGGCTTCATCGGCCTGGGCGCGGCGATATATGCCCTGTTTTTGAAGCCACCCGCCTCCGACGTTTCTTCAACGCCGATAGTCTGAGTACGGCTCCGAACCGTAGCCTCGCGGCGAATCGAGCGGCGGCCGCGTGCCGGCGATGAGGAGATAGCCGGCGGCGCTGGTGAGATAAATAAAGGGCACGGCGAAGAGAAGGCCGACGCAACACGCCATGTAGCCGCCCATGAAAATAAGTCCCAAGACGATGGCCACGCCCAGAATACCGAAGGTGTGCCCTTCCGTGAGCTTCCAGCTGAGCGAGAGCGATTCCACGCCGCCCACTTTGCGGTCGATGATGAGCGCCGTGGAAAAGAAGCCCGCGCGGAGAAAAATGAAGAGCATTATAAGATAGCCAATCGCCAGAACGCCGAACGCAAGGGCTGGAAATTGGTTCTGGACGGCTCCGGCTTGTTGTTGATTGAGAGTAATGAACATGAGGATTAACCCCGGCGCCAGGCAAACGAGGGCCGCGAGACTTAACACTAGATTGGCCAACAGCAACGGCAAGAACCAGTTGAAGCCGGCAAAGAAATCGCCAAAAGTCCAGTCGCGTCCCTTGAGTTGGGCGAGCGAGACGATGGTAAAACCCGCGTTGAGCGACGGGCCAATAAAAAATAGCACGAGCGAACCCCCAGCGACCGTAACCGCGTTCACCACCGCGGAGAAGAGAATGATCACGACGTAGATGACCGTAAAACCAATCATCGGCCCCAGCACCGCGCTGTAGTGCGCCTGGGCATAACGAAACCACTCGCCGAGGTCGATGCGATAGTCGGCAGTCAGTTCGTGCGTCGGTTTGCCGCCGCCCGCCGCGGGGTCATCTTGGTAGGCGCCATAGCCGCCCGGCGTGTACGCGGGCGGCGGGGTATAACCGCTCTCGTCGGCCGGGCCGAAGCGCGGCGGCTGAGCGCCATACGCCGGCGGCGGCACCGGCGGCGATTGCGTGTAGGACGACGGCAACGGCTCGCCCAGGGGAGCCGGCGCTTCGGGGGCGGCGGCCGCCTCAGCGGGAGCGGCGAAAACGTTGCCGCACTGCGGGCAGCGGAATTGAGTGCCCGGCGCCACCGGCTGCGGACTGCGAAGCTGCCGGCCACACTGCGGGCAGGAGAAGATCGTTTGCGACACGGAGGGGCACTCCCGGTGGATGTAGTTGCGATGCTGGCCGCTCGCACGCTCGAGGTCGTTTCATGGACGCGAAGCTAGTGTATGAGCAGGCGGGAGTTGGCTCCAGTGAAATAGGGCCGCCGTCGCCGGTTGACGCGCCTGCGTTCCCCTCTTACATTGAACGAATACCTTTTCGAGATCAGTCCCCCATGCCATTTCGCTTCCCCATCTCCGGCGCGATCGCCATTACCGCGGCGCAGGGAGTGCGCCACGGCCGGGGCATCATCGTCGCATCCACGGAGTAACCGGGGCGCGCTCGCATTCGACGGTGCATCCTCCGGCCCTGGCGCTTTCGGCTCCAGGGCTTTGTCGTTTACCCCCAGGTGTTTCCCGATGGCCCGCATCCAGATCTACGACACCACCCTCCGCGACGGCAGCCAGGGCGAGGGCATCAACTTCTCGCTGCAGGACAAGCTCCTGCTGACGCGCAAGTTCGACGAATTGGGCATCGACTTCATCGAAGGCGGCTACCCGCTGTCCAATCCCAAGGACTTCGAGTACTTCCAGGAAGTCCGCAAGTTGTCGCTGCGCCACGCCAAGGTCGCCGCTTTCGGCATGACGCGGCGCAAGGGCGTCTCCCCCGCGGATGACGTCTGCCTCAAGGCATTGCTCGACGCGCATGCCCCGGTCGTCACCATCGTCGGCAAAACCTGGGACTTGCACGTGCGCGAGATTCTCGGCACGACGCTCGACGAGAACTTGAAGATGATCGCCGACTCGGTGGCCTACTGCAAAGCCGCCGGCTGCGAGGTCTTCTACGACGCCGAGCATTTCTTCGACGGCTATCGCCATAACGCCGACTACGCCCTGCAGACCCTGCGCGCCGCCCAGGACGCCGGCGCCAGCGTCGTCATCCTGTGCGACACCAACGGCGGCACCTTGCCCGACGTACTCGGCGGCGTGGTCGAACAGGCACGGCGTATATTGAGTGTCGAACTGGGCATCCACTGCCACAACGATTGCGACGTGGCCACCGCCAACAGCCTGGCCGCGGTGGCGCGCGGCGCCACGCAGGTGCAGGGCACCATCAACGGCATCGGCGAACGCTGCGGCAACGCCGACCTGATCAACGTCATCGCCAACCTGAAATTGAAACAGGGCCATGAGGTCGGCGCCTTCGACAACCTCGCCCGCCTCACGGAACTATCGCGTTACGTCTACGAAATCGCCAACATGAACTTTCGCTCGTCGCAGCCGTTCGTCGGCATGAGCGCCTTCGCTCACAAGGGAGGGATGCACACCCATGCCGTCGCCAAGATCAGCAGCAGCTACGAGCACATCGAACCGGCCCAAGTGGGCAACGAGCGGCGCATTCTCGTCGGCGAGTTGTCGGGCCAATCGACCATCCTGGCCAAGACGACGAAGTACGCCCTGAACCACGACCGAGCGCTGATGGGCAAAATCCTCACGCGCGTGCAAGATCTGGAGAACGAAGGCTACGAGTTCGAGGCGGCCGAGGCGTCGTTCGATTTGCTGGTAAAGAAGACGGCCAACTTGTATCGGCCGAAGTTCGAGCGCCTCGCCTATCGCGTCAACATCGAGGTGGACCGCGACGGCCAACCGATCACCGAGGCGACGGTCAAGGTCCGCATCGACGGCCAGGCGATGCACACCGTCAGCGAAGGCGACGGCCCCGTCAACGCATTGGACGGCGCCCTGCGCAAAGCGCTGCAAACGTGTTATCCGCGCCTGGCGGAATTGCAGCTGGTGGACTATAAGGTGCGCGTGGTGAACTCGCGGGCGGGCACGGCGGCGCGGGTGCGCGTGGTCATCGAATCGCGCGACGCCGACGCCGTCTGGGGCACGGTGGGGGTGAGCGAGAACATCATCGAAGCCAGCTGGCTGGCTCTGGTCGATAGTTTTGAGTACAAGTTGTTCAAGGATGAAGAAGCGGTGGTGGGTGCGAGGCGTCCGTGAAGGGAGCGGTCGGGGATCCCATTCCTGGCAAGGCAGGCGCGGGTTGAGAATATCATTAAATTCATAACAGCAATCGCCACGGGCGGGCCCCTATTGATGAGCCTTGCGATGCTTGGGTGGACGCCCTATCTCTCTATGCTTCTTCATGGAATTAAATTTCGCTGCCCCGCTTGGCTGAGCGCAAGAGATCCGTACCGAACGTGGAAATCAATAAGATCGCTGGACAGAAAACTCGCCTTCGAGAAGGATCAGCAGGCGCATACCTGCGAGGAGTGAGGCTCAGCACGGCGAAGACCAAAAACGCTATCGAAATACTGGAAAAAATGATCGGAGACGACCCGCGTATGCGCGACGGGATCGCGGTCGAGCGCAAGAAGGCGGATATCGCTCACGTCATCTACGACGCTCGCAAGGCGGCCGGCATGACCCGGGCGCAGCTGGCGAAGGCCATTCGGACGAAGCAGTCCATCATCGCCCGCACGGAAAGCGCCGATTACGACGGGCACAGCTTCAAGGCTCTTCATGCGGATCGCCCAGGCGCTGAACATGACCTTGCGGGTCGAGTTGCTTCCCGCGAGTTAGCAAGAGAAACCTGTACACGCCAAAGGGTCAAGTCGCGTAACGTCACATCACCCTGATCTGGCGAGCGGGGTCGCGTAAGCGCCCCGAGCGCGGGGCGCGGGGGCGCCCCCCGCCCCGGCCGCGGGGCCGCGCGCCGGGGGGGGGGGGGGGGGCCCGGCGGCGGGGGGGGGCGCCGCCCCCCGGGGGCGGGGGCGCGCCCCCCGCCCCCCGCGGGCCGGGCGGGGGGG
>JBBSES010000341.1:0-5521 GCA_038239465.1 Gemmatales bacterium | reverse complement strand
GCTTCACCCGTGGCTACATTCGTGCGCCCGTTACGGGGTGAAGAAGGCATTTGGCCCCGGCAGGGGCCGACGAATGTAGCCACGGGTGAAGCGCAGCGCAACCCGTGGGAACTGACACCCGCCTCTCCGGCCCCGGTAGGGGCCGACGAAGGATGCCACTCAGAATTTATCGAGTGGAGCCAAAAATGAACTTCCCCGAGATCGAAATCCTCGACGCCTGCCGCGAGGTGCAGCAGCGTAACGCGGAAATGTTGCCGCTGCTGGCTTCGGCCCTTGGCGTTTCCGAAAAACAGGTTTTCTACCGTTGGGCGCTTCGCCGATGCGCGCAACTCGGCCAACTGCCGGGAGGCCAATGGCGCTACTACTTTCACGGCATCGAATGCGATCTGAAAAACTCGGCCGACGGGCGCCATCTACGCATCGATTTTGGACCGGAAGGCCGCGTCGATACTTTTACCGCCTGGGGAGTATTGAGATTCATTATGCATTCAGTAACGCCGTGGGCGGAACACCCGCAATTGAAGTCATTATTTGCCACCAAGGATCGGCCGTCCGGCGACTTCCCCCGATTTCTGCTGGCCTGGGACCGGCTCCAAGCCTTGGGATGTTTCGAGCCGGCGCGCCCCGACCTGATAGCCCTGGAAGCAGACCATACCACGATTGGCCCCGATGGCATTCGGGTCGTCACATGGCCAACCGGCACGTCCGAGGAATTGCAGGCGGATACGGGGGTCGCCGATCGCCAAATTTTATCGGCGAAGGGACTTCATTTGCTCGGCGAACGGTCGGTCGAGGCCGTCGAGTGTAACCCCTCAATCCAACCGTAGCGCCCCCCACGCCAAGAGCAAGAACCCAACGCCGAACGCCACCAGCACGGTACACGCCGTCATCACCAACCCATAATCCGGCCGTGGGTTGATGAGCAATTCCGTATACGCCTCCAACGCCCAGGCGTGCGGCGTCGCCAGGCTCAGCTTTTGCGCTTCCTCCGGCATCAGATCGCGCGGCCAAATGCAGCCGCTGACGAACGCCAGACCCAACACCAGCAAGGTGCCATAGAGCGCCACTTGCGTCTCGCTCCGCGCCAGGCTGGCGACGAGGAGCGCCATGCCCATCGCGGCCAGGGACGTGGACAACACCACGGGAATGAGCCACAGCGGTTGCGGCCCCCAGCGCATGTCGAAGATCAGCTTGCCGGCCGCGAGCAGGAAGAGTCCCTGCGTCACCGAAAGCAAGTACGTCGGCAACAGCTTGCCGAGCAGGATTTGATAGCGATAGAGCGGAGCGGCTTGCAAACGGCGCAACGTCCCTTGTCTGCGCTCGGCGACGAATAGCCAGCCCAGCGTCAGCACCAGGAAGAAGGCGAACATCACCATCGACGACGGCACCAGCACCTGATAGCGATAGGCGCCGCGCTTGAGGACGCCGCTGCCGTCGGGCCGATAGGTGGAACTGCCGGCCCCGCCGCCGAGCTTGGGATCGGACTTCGTCAACGATGCCCAGGTCTGCCCCGTGAGGTTGTAATTGGGGAACAACTCTTGCAGCGCTCGCTTGACGCCGTCGCCGACCTCGCGCTTGTATTCCTCGGTGGTCAGCAGTTCTTCGAGGCGGATTTTGCGCGTGGCGCCGAGAAACTTGACCGTCACATGCACTCGGCTGCCGAGCTTTTCGATGAACGCCACCTGGCCCAACTTCTCGAAAGCCCGGCCAATCATCCACGGCAGGACCACGCGCATCAAACTGACTTGGGCCACCTGTTCGATGATGGCGGCGGCGGCGCTTTGCGGTTCCTTGTGCAGAAAGGTGACATCGAGGGTGCGCAGGTCCACGCCGTCGCGGTAGAAGGGATTGATGCCGTCGGCCAGGAACGAGCTTTGCGCCACGCGCTCGCTGAACTGTGGCCCGAAGACGAGGACACCGGGCCGTTCGCGGCGCTCGACCAGACGTTCGGCTTCCGCGATGGTTTCGATCATCTCGACACGGATGCCGCCGGTCTGTTCCAGGTCGCGCAACACCACGGCGGACCACGGCTCGCGCGGCGTTCGGTTCGCCCGATGCAGAACCATCAAACCCGTCGCGCCGAACAGAGGGCTGGGATCGCCGGGCGTCGCTGTCGCCGTCAATAACGAAAGCCCCTCATGCAGCTGGGCGTCGCGCTCCATCTCCTGACTGGCCCGCTGAAACGCCAGGCCGCTCCAGGCGTGAGCGCCGGGCAACGGAGGCGCCGCCAGCCAGGCCATGCCCTCGCGGAAGGCGACGGGATCGATCGAGCCGCGATCGAGGTTGACGATCGACACGCGCAGGCGGTCGTCGGGCTTGTGGCCAAACCCCTCGCCCAGCGCCAGGCCCAGCACGAGGATGAACGCGAACGGCATCGCCAGCAGCACGACGAGCGCGCGGGTGTCGCGGAGCAGCAAACGCAGGTCTTTCTTGGCGAGTATCCAGATGGGCATGGTGGGAATTACGCGGGAGATTTGAGTTCCCGCTCCAAATCGTGCATCGTGGCTTCCATCAGTTGGCTGAAAGGGGTTTCGTCGCAGACGCGCATGATGAGCGGCCAGGCCCGTCGAAAATCGCGCGACCGGCACATCTTGTAACGAAAGGTTCCTGCCGGCAAGACGGGATTGCCTCGGTGTTCGTGCAGATCGTACAGGATGCGCCCTGACTCATAGATGACGAGCAGGTAGGCGAACTCGGCCGCGGTGATGCCGACCGCTTGCAAGTCTTCCAAGCCGATATCGTGAAAGCGCAGCAGCGCGGGCGTGTCCGCGATGCGTGCCATCACCTGGGCACGCAGGTTCAAATTCGCCGTCAATGCCGCCTGCTTGGCCTGGTAGCGGTTCATGTAGACCGTCCATGCCAGGGACGACAACGACACGAACAGGGCGAGCAGGGGGACGAAATAATCCACGACGATAACCCCCGCTCTAGTCCCGCAACCCGTGTCCCGTCAGTTCGAGGAAGACGCGCTCCAAATTCGGCTCTTCCGTTTCCAGGCCGAGCAATTCGACCTTCTGCTCTTGCAGCAGGCCGACGAGGCGCACCAGCGTCTCTTTCATGTCTTGACAGGCTAGTTCCAGCGTCTGTCGATCGGGTTGGTCGAGACGCACGTCGGGCAAGGCTCGAATCAACTCGACCAAGGCCGGCGTCGCCTCGCCCACGCGGATGCGGATCAGGCTCGTCAGGCGGCGCAACAGTCCGGGCAAGGTATCGCAGGCGATCAGCTGGCCATGATCCATGATGCCGACGCGCGGGCAGAGTGCTTGCACTTCCTCCATGTAGTGGCTGGTATACAGGACCGTCGTCCCTTCGGCATTGAGGCGGCGCACGCCCTCGAAGATGTGGTTGCGCGATTGCGGGTCCACGCCGGTGGTCGGCTCGTCGAGCATGAGCAGCTTCGGCCGGTGCATCAGAGCGACGCCGAGGTTCAGGCGCCGCTTCATGCCGCCGGAGAAGGTGTCGGCGCGGGCGGCGGCGCGGTCGCTGAGGCCGACGGCGGCCAGCACCTCGTCGGTACGGGATCGCAGGGCGGCGCCGCGGACGCCGTAGAGTTCGCCGAAGAAAGCCAAGTTCTCGCGCGCGGTCAGATCGCCGTAGATGGCCAGGTCTTGCGGCACGATGCCGATGTGCCGGCGCAGTTCTTTGTTCGTCGGCGTCATGCGCGTGCCGAGGACGCGCGCCTCGCCGGCGTCGGCGGCCGAAAGCCCTGCCAGGATGGAGATGAGCGTCGTCTTGCCCGCGCCGTTCGGCCCGAGAAGGCCAAACATTTCGCCGGCCTCGACCATGAAGCCGACGCCATTGAGGGCAACCGTGGCGCCGTGGCGCTTGTGGACATCGATGACTTCGAGCAAAGGGGACGCCATGCCGGGACGCTCGGACAGGGGAAAGGCCGTTGTTTCGCGGCATGATAGCACAATGTTTCAAACCCAGGCTATTAATAGGCAGGGGAACGCGGCGCGCGAGGAACGGCACGATGACCGAAGACAAAAGCACCTACAACATGACCCGCGTTCGCCGGGCCAACACTGCCGCCATCTCCGGCAAGGGCGCCTACGTCCTCTACTGGATGCAAATCTATCGCCGCCTCGACCACAACCACGCGCTCGACTACGCGCTCAAGCAGGCGAAGGCCCTCGGTAAAGCGCTGGTCGTCTATGAGGGCTTGAAGCTCGGCTATCCGTGGGCCAGCCAGCGCTTTCATTCCTTCATCCTTCAAGGAATGCGCGACAACGCGGCCCGCGCTACCGAGTTGGGGATCAACTATTGGCCGTTCGTCGAGACGCCGGCCGACCCCGGCCGTGGCCTGCTGCGCCGTCTGGCGGAAAAAGCGTGCCTGGTCGTTACTGACGACTTCCCTTGTTTCATCATCCCCGAACAGACGGCGGCGCTGGCGGAAAAGACATCCATCGCCGTCGTCGCCGTCGATGGCAACAGCGTGATACCGCTGGCCCACCTGGGAGCGCCGGTGTCGGCCGCGGCACATCTGCGGCCGCGCATTCACAAGGCGTTCGCGGCGGCCTGGCCCCACCGCGCCGCCGCGAAACCGGACTTTCCCGACGTCGTCCACAAGCGGGTCGATCCGCCGTTCGCTCTTTGGACCGCGCCGGACCTCGATGCGTTTGTGGCATCGTTGCCGCTCGACGCCTCGGTGCCGCCGGTGCCGGGCCGCGACGGTGGCAGCCATGCCGCGAAAGCCGCGTTGCGCTTGTTTGTCGAGAAAAGACTCCCCGGTTACGCCGCCGAGCGCTCGCCGCCGTCCGCGCCGGAGGAGGGGCACGTCAGCCGCTTGAGTCCGTATCTGCACTTTGGCCATATCTCCATCGAGGAGGTCGCCGCCGAAGTGCTGGCCACTACCGGCGAATGGTCGCTGGATGACCTAAACCTTGCCGCCCAGGGCAAACGCGAGGGCTTCTACACCGACGACGCCGACGTAAACAGCTTCCTGGACGAAGCGCTCACCTGGCGCGACGTCGGCTTCAACTGGCACTGGGGCCGGCGCGGCGACACCGTCAGCCTGGAGAAAGCCTTGCCGAATTGGGCATTGGCGACCTTAAATAAACACGCGGGCGACCGCCGAACGCATCTCTACTCGCTCGAAGAGTGGGAGAATGGCCAAACGCACGACCCGCTCTGGAACGCCGCCCACCGCGAATTGGTGGCGACGGGCACCATGCACAATTATCTGCGCATGTTGTGGGGCAAGAAGGTCATCGAGTGGTCGGCAACGCCCGAGGAGGCGTATCGAACGCTGGTGCAGCTGAACAACAAGTACGCCCTGGATGGCCGCAATCCGAATTCGTGGACCGGCATCCTCTGGTGCTTCGGCCTGTTCGACCGCCCTTGGCCCGGCGAACGTCCGGTGCTGGGCACCATTCGGTACATGTCGTCGGAGAACACGGCGCGGAAATTCTCGCTGGAGGGGTACTCGCATTACGTGAATATGTTGCCGTCGATCGCGGAAGTAAGGGGAACTGGTTGAAGCGAGCGGGGGCGCGTAAGCGCCCCGAGTTCTGGGGGCGCT
>JBBSES010000340.1:0-5523 GCA_038239465.1 Gemmatales bacterium | reverse complement strand
GGACGCCGCTACCCTAAATCGAGGCTTTGACGCTGCACTAGTGCAGCGTCAAGGCTTGACTTTAGGGTCGCGGGGCCGAATTCTGGCGAATTCAGCTACGGGGTCGTCGTCCGAGTAGCTGAATTCGCCAGAATTCAGACGAAGTGCGGGACGCCGCTACCCTAAATCGAGGCTTTGACGCTGCACTAGCCCGCTTCCGGTCTTGGCACCGAGGAACTTCCACGTCCCAGGGTCGCCATGCTGAAGAACTTCGTCGAAATCGATGAAGTCGAGGGGATTGTCCATCAACCGCTCCTACGCTTCACATCGCTTCCGCGGAGTGAAGGTAGTTGAGCAGTGGGTGGCGAAATCGAAATGGTTGAAAAGGAGAACAATCCGCGTTTCCAAGAGGCTTCCCTGCCCCGCGACGGACAATCAACCTGAATAAGTGGGCGCTACAGGATTCGAACCTGTGACCCCCAGCGTGTCGAGCTGGTGCTCTAGCCAGCTGAGCTAAGCGCCCTCAGCTTCCTTAAACTTAGGGATCGGCGCGCGGCCGGTCTAGTCCAAACGACAACCTGGAGCGATTTTCTCAGGCCGGAGGGCGGCATTGCGGCGGTTTCGCCATCTTGTTAGCATTCCCCCCTTCACCGCTGTCGCCGCGTCCAAGGAGGGATTCTCGTGCGCGTCGCGTTCCTCAGCGCCAACGCTCGCTCGGGCGATGCCATTGGCAACCAGCTGGCCGCGAAGGTCGCCTTCTTTCGCCAGCGCGGCGCCGACGCGCGCGTCTTCCTCGACGACGAGAGCCGTTTGCATCCCGCCCTCGCGAAAGTTTGCGCGGCGTTCGATGAAGAGTGGCTCGCCGCCGCCGACTTGATCTTCGTCGAGTACGGCCAGCATTTCCCGCTCCTGGACCGCTTGCCCTTCCTGGCAAACGGGACGGCCCGCGTCGTCTTCGACTATCACGGCGTCACCCCGGCCCACCTCGGCGATGGCCAGCATCGCGGCGTGCTGGAAAGAGGCGCCGACCATCGTGGCCTCGTCTGGTTCGCGGACGCGGCCCTGGCTCACAGTCAATTCGCCTGCCGTGAACTCAGCGCGCCGACAGGCTTTCCCGAGGCGCGCCTCTCCCGTCTCGGTTATCCGCTCGACGACCGCTGGTTCGAGGCCGCGCCGGTGGAGGAGGCGAAGCGACTTCGGGCCGACCTTGGCCTCAGCGGCGCGACCGTTCTGCTGTTCGTCGGCCGGCTGGCGGCGAACAAGGGGCTGCCGACGCTGGTAGACGCCTTGGCCCAACTTCAGCCAAGGACGCCCCCCGTTCACGCCCTGCTCGTCGGACCGGACGATGACCTGTACCGCGCGGCAGCCGACCGCCTTCGCCATCAAGCGGAAGCGATGGGCGTCGCCGATCGGCTGCACATCCTCGGACGCGTGGAGGAAAGACGCCTGCGCGCCGCTTACCGGGCCGCCGACGTTTTCGTTATGCCGTCGCTGCACGAGGGCTTCTGCATCCCCGTGCGCGAAGCGATGGCCTGCGGCGTTCCCGTCGTCGCCTGCCGGGCCGCCGCCTTGCCCGAGACGGTGGGCAACGCGGGGCTGACCTTCGCCTCGAACGACGCCAACGATTTGAAGCGGCAGATCGAGCGCGTCGTCGATTCCTGTAGCGAAGGGATCAACACTCATCCCCTGCGCGTGGCCGTGGTCGTCGGCCGCATCGGCACCGATTTCGTCGGCGGCGCCGAGGCGTCGTTGCGCCTGATGGCTCAAACGCTGAGCGGCGCCGGGCATCGCGTCGAGGTGTTCACCACCGCGGGCGACGCCCTCGGCGGCATCCCCGTGCATCGCTTCGCCGCCGACCCGAGCGACGCCGAGCAGCTGGCGAAGTGTTCGCAGCGCATCGAGCAAGCCTCCGGCGAAATTCCCTCGGAAGTAGCCGACGAATACTTGGCGCTGTCGCTGAATTCATCGGCGTTGCTGGCCGAACTCGCCGGTCGCGCCGACGACTTCGACGCCATTCTCGTGGGGCCGTATTTGTGCGGGCTGACCGTCGCCATGGCCCGAGCCTTTCCCGCGAAGACCGTGTTGGTGCCCTGCTTTCACGACGAGCCGGCCGCTCGTTTGCCCACGTTTCGCGCAGCCTTCGAGCGCGTCGGCGGCGTCTTCTATCACACGCGCGAGGAACGAGATTTCGCCCAGGCCGAATTGGGCGTGAACGTGCCCGGCGCGGCCGTGGTCGGCACCTGTCAAGATGCGTCGGCGCTGGGCCATCCGCTTTACGGTGAGCGCCTCGTCGGCACCGGCCGGCGCTATGTTCTCTATGCCGGCCGCCGCTGCGTCGAAAAGAACCTGCCGACGCTCCTGGATTTCGCCGCCCGCTATGCCAAGGCACACCCCGAACGCTTCACTTTCGCCTTCACCGGCGAGGGAGCCATGCCGATTCCGCGCGCCCCGTGGGTGCGCGACCTGGGCTTCGTCTCCGCTCGCGCGGTCGATGACCTGATCGCTGGCGCGGATGCCGTCGTGCAACTGTCGCGGCGCGAGTCGCTGTCGCTCGTCGCCCTACGCGCCTGGATGCACGGCGTGCCGGTTTTCGCCGACGCGGCGTGTGCCGTCCTCGCCGGACCCATCGGCCGTCACGGCGGCGGCCAGTTGGTTGCCAACTACGACGATTTCGCCACCGCCCTCGACGACTTGTGGACGCAGCCCGAGCATTGGCAAGCGCGGGGCGAAGCGGCACGCCAGGCCATCGTCGCCGAGTATGGTTCCCCGGCCACCTTCCTCGCGCGTCTCGAAGCGGCCCTCGGCGACCTCTCCTTGCCCCTCGCCGAACGCATGGTGCGTCACGGCCGCTTGCTGGCCCAGGGGGATGCCCGTGACGCCTGGCGCGAGCGTTTCGGCCAACTCGTGGAAGGCTGGCTCGACGCGCCGGCCATCGTCGGACGTGAGGCCGCGAGCGTCGAACCGCGCTTTTCGGAGTGGATCGTGCCCGCCCGCATTGGTTCGGCGATGTTGCCCGTGCGCGTCCACAACCTCGGCACGCGCCCGCTGCTCGCCGAAGGCCCGGCACGGATCGTCGTCCGCGTCCTCCTGCTCAATGCCGACGGCGAACCGACGACCAGCGTCTTGCCGCGCTTGCTGCCGCCGGGCCAGCATATTTCGATCGGCCTACCCATCGCCCTTCCCTCCGAGCCAGGCCATTACCAACTCAGCTTGCGCGTCGAGCGGGCCGATGCGAACTGCCTTCTTCCCCTGGAAGCCGACGAGACACGGCTACCGCTGCGAGTCACGGATGCCGACGCCAGCACGCCGATGATCGACGCCGTGCAAAAACCGCTCGTTGCCGCCGAGCGCTTGCGCCAGCTGCCCGATGGCTACCACGATGTCACCGAAGGCTTCCTCGCGGGCTGGAAGCGGCGCATCAAGCAAAAACTGCTGCACAATTTCAAACATGCCTACGTCGATGTGGCCCTACGCCAGCAATCGGCGTTCAACGCCTGCGTCGTCGAAGCCCTCAACGAACTCCTCGAGCGCGAAGCGGAAAACAAGGCATTTAGCTCCGCGCCCCGCGCTCCGCGCTCCGCGCTCGAGGAACGGTGCGAAGCATTGGAAGAACGTCTGGCCCGGCTGGAAGCCCGGCTCAACTCTCAGGAGGAGATCGCGTCATGAAATGCCTGGTCACGGGTGCGGCGGGCTTCATCGGCTCGCACCTTTGCGAACGCTTACTGCAGGCCGGCCATGCCGTCGTCGGCGTGGACGCCCTGGTCCCCTATTACCCCGCAGAAGTCAAGGAAGCCAACCTCGCCGGGGCGCTCGGCCATCGCTGGTTCCGCTTCCATCCGCTCGACCTGCGCCGCGACGCGCTGGAGCCATTGCTCGACGGCATCGACGTCGTCTTCCACCTGGCGGCCATGCCCGGCCTGGCCCGCAGCTGGACCGACTTCGACCTCTACGAAAGCTGCAACGTCACCGCCACTCAGCGCCTCCTGGAAGCCGTCCGCCGTCTGCCGCGCTTGCAGCGCTTCGTTTACGCCTCCACCTCGTCGGTCTATGGCCGCTATGGTTCGGGCGACGAAACGCTGTTGCCGCGGCCCATCTCGCCCTACGGCGTCACCAAGCTCGCCGCCGAGAACCTGTGCCGCGCTTACTCCGAGGAACACGGTCTACCCCTGGTCGTCCTGCGCTACTTCTCCGTCTACGGCCCGCGACAACGGCCCGACATGGGCTATCACCGCTTCATCCAGGCCATGCTTTCCGGCGAGCCGGTCACGGTCTACGGCGACGGCTTGCAAGTGCGCGGCAACACTTATGTAGCCGACTGCGTGGACGCCACCATGGCGGCCGTGCAAGCCTTGCCCGGCGAGGTCTACAACGTCGGCGGCGGCGAGGCCGTCACCGTCTGGGACGTTCTCCACAAGCTCGAAGTGCTGACCGGCTGCGCTCCGGATGTACGCCAGGAAGCCGCCCGCCGCGGCGATCAGCGCTACACGTCGGCCGACACGACCAAGCTGCATCGTCACCTCGGGTGGAAGCCGCGCATCGGTTTAGACGAAGGGCTGGCCCGGCAAATCGCCTGGCAACGCAGCGCCGTCGGCGAACTGCTGGCGGCGTGAGAGAGCGTGGGGAGTTGGCTCGGCTTCGCCCGCCGGGCCAGTTCGAACCATGCCGATGGTGGCAGTTACTTGCAGCGGCCGCGATTTGTCCGACTGCCGCAATGCTTGGGATGCTCTGCCGCCGTTGCGGCCTCTCGCGGCTCTCGATTAAGGCCGTGACTCGCATTCGGCCGTGCCCGGCGTTACGAGGCCAATTGCCTTGGAAAACGCGGAACCGTTGGCGCCCGCCCCCGGCGACGCTCCCTCGTTGCAGAGCGAGGCAGGCGGCACGTACACACAGGTGCGCTCCGTGTCCGCGTCCATCAGCGCGTAGCCTAGATCGTTTAGCTGGGCCATGTCCAGCCCGGTCAGGGCCGGCGCTAGGTTCAGGACGAGGTCGGCTAGCGTGGCCCGCGCTCGAAAGTCCCGCCATTCCTCGCCGCCAATGGCCGTAGTCGTGGCCACCGGCAGCGCGTCGGGATAGACACCGTGGATCACGGCACGGCTCAACGGGTGCAAGGCGAATGTCAAACGATCCGAGCTTCGCGTGAGGTGGATAGGAAGCGGGCCGAATGGCCCGTTGGACGGCGAAAGAGATGTCGAAACCACGCACCAGGCATCGTCTCCCGTTTCCGCCTTCAGTTCGTCGGCGAACCGCGCGGCTTCTTCCTCAGTCGTCCAGGCACGGACCCATCGCCGACCCGGTTCGCTGGGATCCTCGACGCGCGGAAGGTCGGACAGGTTTTCCCCGCGTTGCCGGAGAAGGCGCGCGTAGGCCGCGAAGGGAGCTTCGCCCTTTTCCACCGCGTGCGTGACGACAAAGCTCATGGCAGCCTCCCTGGATATTCGCTTGCGTCGATCATATCACACGGCAACATCGACGGGATCGCTGCCGGACACCAGTCCCGCGCGCACCGCTCCCCAGCACCGCCACGACCACGGAAGCCCCGCGCGC
>JBBSES010000339.1:0-5548 GCA_038239465.1 Gemmatales bacterium | reverse complement strand
GTTGATCGCCGCGCGCGATTCCGCCGCGCCGTTTCCCCTTATCCTGGCACATTTGAATCACCAGCTGCGCGGCGCCGAAAGCGACGCCGACGAGGCGTTCACGACCGACCTACACGCCCGCTTGGTTTTTGCGGGCATACCGGCGCTCACGCTGCGGCTGGGCCGGATCGACGTGGCAGCACAGGCCCGCGCCGACGGCGCCAACCTCGAAGCGACCGCCCGGCGCGTGCGCTATCACTGGCTGACAGACGTGGCGCGCGAAGCCGGCGCCTGTTGGGTCGCCACCGGCCATACCGCCGACGACCAGGCCGAGACGGTGTTACATCGGCTGTTGCGCGGCGCCGGTCTGCGTGGGCTGCGCGGCATCGCGCCGCGGCGTCCGCTGGGCGAAGGCATAACGCTCATTCGCTCCTTGCTGCGCGTGTCGCGCTCCGAACTGATTGCGTATTTGACGAACCTCGGCCAACCGTTCCGCACCGACGCCAGCAATGCCGACCAGCGCTTCACGCGCAATCGCATCCGCCACGAATTGCTTCCGCTGTTGGCGGAGCGCTATAACCCCGGCGTCCGCCATGCTCTTGCTCGTCTGGCGGAACAGGCGGCCGAGGCGTTCGTCGAAAGCGAGGTCCTGGCGCTGCGAACCTTGGCGGAAGTGGAACTGCCGCGCGCCGGTTCGTCGGTGATTCTCGATCGCGCCGCGTTGGCGAGCCACTCCCGATTCCTCATGCGCGAAGTCGTTCGCTGCCTCTGGGAACGCGAGGACTGGCCCGTTGACGCCATGAGCTTCGACCATTGGGAGCGCATCGCCAATGTGGTCCACGGTGAAGCGACAGCCGCCGAAATGCCCGGTGGCCTGCGCGTAAGCGTCCGGGGACGGGTGGTTCGCGTCGGCCCGGCTTCGTAAGATCGTCCTCGGATTTCGGCCCTCTCTTTACGCGAGAATGCGATGACCGTCCGCGCTATCCGCCGTGCCCTGCTCAGCGTCAGCGACAAGACCGGCCTCGTCGAACTGGCCCAAGCCCTGACCGGCTTCGAGGTCGAACTGATCTCCACCGGCCATTCGCGCAAGGCGCTCCTCGACGCCGGCCTGACGGTGCGCGACATCGCCGACGTGACCGGCTTCCCCGAAATGCTCGGTGGCCGGGTCAAGACGCTGCATCCGCACGTGCATGGCGGCATCCTCGCCGTCCGCGACAACAAGCAGCATATGGAGACATTGCAAGCACAAAACATTGGCCTCATCGACCTCGTCGTCTGCAACCTGTATCCGTTCCGCGCCACGGTGTCGCGCCCCGGCAGCCCCCACGAGGAGATCATCGAGAACATCGATGTCGGCGGGCCGGGCATGATCCGCGCGGCCGCCAAGAACTATCAGGACGTGGCCGTCGTCACCGATCCGGGGCAGTACGCCGCCATCGTCGCCGAGATGCATGCGCGCGGCGGCGGCCTATCGCTGGCGACGCGCGAACAGCTGGCGGCCGAGGCGTTCAGCCTCACGGCCGGCTACGACAGCGCCATCAGCGCCTACTTCGTGCAGCGGCTGGAGAAGGAGGGCAAGGACCACAATCCGTTCCTCAACCGCTGGCTCGGCGGCTCCGGCTTCTCGCACCGCGGCGACGCCCTGCCCTCGAACCTGAGCCTGTACATGGAGCGGCGCATGGCCCTGCGTTACGGCGAGAATCCGCACCAGCGCGCCGCCTATTACGTCGAGCCGGGATTGTTGCGCCCGTGCGTCGCCACCGCGGAAGTGCTGCACGGCAAGGAATTGTCGTTCAACAATCTCCTCGACCTTGATAGCGCCCTGAACCTGGCGCGCGACTTCAAGGAGCCGGCGGCCGTCGTCATCAAGCACAATAATCCCTGCGGCGCCGCCATCGGCCTGAGTCTCGAAGAGGCGTTCCGCAAGGCCTACGAAGGCGATCCGGTCAGCGCTTACGGCGGCGTCCTCGCCTTTAACCGCGAGGTCGATGAAAGGACCGCGGTTCAGATCACGGAGCCGAAGCGCTTCATCGAGTGCGTCATCGCACCGGAGTTCAGCGACGAGGCGCTCGCCCTCTTAACCACTCGGCCGACCTGGAAGAATAGCGTCCGGTTGTTACGCACCGGCGAGTTGGTCGATGACCCGGCGCGCTCCTACGCCCTCGATTTCCGCTGCGTGGACGGCGGCTTTCTCGTGCAGGGGCGCGACCGACTCGACGCCGATTTCCTCGATATCAAGGTGGTCAGCAAGCGGCAGCCGACGGAGCCGGAAATGGCCGACTTGCGTTTCGCCTGGACGGTGTGCAAGCACGTCAAGAGCAACGCCATCGTCCTGGCGTCGGGCGGCATGGTCGTCGGCGTCGGCGCGGGGCAAATGAGCCGCGTCGATAGCGTGCATCTGGCGACGCGCAAAGCGGGCGAACGGGCCAAGGGGTGCGTCCTGGCATCCGACGCTTTCTTCCCTTTTCGAGACAATATCGACGAGGCGGCCAAGGCGGGCGTCTGGGCGGTCGTTCAACCGGGCGGCTCGATGCGCGACAAGGACTCCATCGCCGCCGCCGACGAACACGGCATGGCGATGGTGCTGACGGGGGTGCGTCACTTCCGGCATTGAGCCGTTTACATTTCGCGTGCTAGCGCTCGGGGCGCTGACGCGACCCCGCTCGCCCCAATAGTTCATTCCTCTTCAATGCGCGTGGCGTAAAAGCCTCCCTCGCGGTCCTGCAATTTCGACGTGCCGGCGATGGCCAGGCCGTCGCCGGTGAACAGCCAGCCACGGAAGGTTTGCTCGGCCCGTGGCCATTTCACCGTGAACGCGATGCTATGCTTCGGCGTAGCGATCTTGCCGACCACGTCGTATTCCTGGCCGTCCTTGTCGGAGACGAAGCCGCCGCTGATTTCGCCGTCGTCATCGACCTTGAGCGTCAGGATGCCCGAGCGCCGGCCGTCGTCATGGACCTTGAACTTGCCGGCGAAATATTTGGGGTCGAACTTGTCGCCCATGACGAACTTGGTCCCCTTCTTTGGGGTCGCCTCGGGCAGCGCCTTCGTCATCAGGTACAGCTTCGCTTTGCCGAGCGCCTCGACGTACACCTCGGTCTTGTCGTCCGCTTCCTTGACGACGAAGCGCAGATCGCCGCCGAGCTTTTCCGGCACGACCTGGCCTATATCGAGGCTAAATTGGAAGCTGTCGAAAAGGATGACGTTTTGCCCCTGCGCTTCGACGGCGCGCTCGGTGCCCGGCCGATAGGTGGCGAAGCGATCAATGAGCAGGATGGGCACCAGCGTCCGCGCTTCGTCGTTGAGCCGCTTCCGCGCCGCCTGCACGAGCATCTTGCTCATGCGGCCATCGTTGGTCTTGACGACGACGAGCGCCGCTTGCTGATTCGGCACCACGCCGGCGGCATCGACCAGCTGCTCGGCGGTAAGCTTGGTCACTTCCTTGACGCCGTTGGCCTCGCAGCATTTGAGCAAGAGCGGGTTGGTATAGTTGTCGAACGCATCGGCGTGGACGGCCGGACTGGAGATGAGCAACATAACGACGGCAACGCAGGAACGGCGCATGGCTGACTACTCCTATCGATGAAGGTGCCCACCCCGAACGAAACGCGACGATCATCAGACGGGGCGTAGGGTTCGCTGGTTCCCGGGTCCGGGAAGAATTCGCCGCGGCTGCGGATAGCTCAACGCTTCTACGAAGCGTCGCTAACCAATGCGTGGCGTTTCACCGCGACCACGCGCAAGCGCCGATAGTCCGCGAACCAAACGCCCTCGCGGTACAAAGCGGGGCGTAGTTGCTCTTCCACGCGGCGCGAAAATTCGTGGTGCTGCGCAGCTGGCACGGTGGCCAAAAAATGGCCGCCGAACATGTCGATCCAGTGTCTCAACCCCGCCTCGCCTTCGAGGGGCGTGGGCCGGTCGAAGAGCGTCGCATAGGTGACTTCCAATCCCGCCGCCTCTAACACACCGGCATACTCGGCGACGCTCGGGTAATACCACGGCGACTCGACCGCGAGGCCCATCATGTCTCGACATGCCGCTTGCAAGGCCGCGAGGATGCGCCCCACGTTGCCTCGGCCGCCGAACTCGGCGACGAAACGGCCGTCCGGCTGCAGGGCGCGGGCGAAGGCGGCGACGGCTTGCTCCGCTTCTTTGACCCAGTGCAGCACGGCATTAGAAAAGACGGCGTCGAACCGTCCGACGAACGGCAGAGCGCGGATGTCGGCCACCTCGAACGTCAGGTTGGGATACGCCCTTCGCGCTTGCTCGATCATCGCGGCCGAGGCATCGACGCCGAATACATCGGTGCCGCGCGCCGCTATCTGGGCGGTCAAATGGCCGGTGCCGCAGCCGAGGTCGAGGACGCTTTCGCCCGGCTTGGGATCGAGCAAATCGATCAGGGCGGCGCCGTGCTTCCAGACGAAGGCGTGCTTAGCGTCGTAGAGCTTGGAGTCCCACATGGCATGTCTCCGGCTTCGTGCGTCGCCAGCAGTTGGCGAAACGGCTCGCCCAGCGCGCCTTCGATATAGGGGGCCGTTCCCCAGAAGCGGCGCATGTCCAGGTATTCGCGGACGAAGCGCGGTTCGCCGATGGCTGCGCCGCGGATGGCCCGGATCATCAGGTTGCGCGCCGTGTGTTCGGCGCTCACGAACTCGATCACGTCGGCGCGATAGCCGACGATGCGCAGGGCCAGGGCACGGAAGGCGTCCGTCACCAGATCGGCGGTGCGTTGGTGCAGGATGCCATGCCGCAGCAGGGGCCGCAATGCCTCGGCCCCTCCCGTGGGCCGCAGCCGTTCGTTGAGGTCGTGATGGCAGCAGGGCACGCTCAGGACTACGCGCGCCTCGGCGGCCACCGCGCGGGCGAGGGCGTCGTCGGTCGCGGTGTCGCAGGCGTGCAAGGCGAGGACCACGTCGGGCTGGGCGGCGGCGGCATCGATGGGGCCACACTCGAAGGCGACATGATCGCTGCCCCAGCGCTCGGCGCGGGCCATGCTCTTGCGGATGACTTCCTCGTTCACGTCCACGCCAATGAGCCGCGCCGGCACACTGAGTACGTCATTGAGGTAGTGATGCGCCGCCAGGGTCAAATAGCTGGAGCCGCAGCCGCAATCGAGGATTTCCAGCGGCCGGCCCAGTGAGCGCAGGTTGGCGTCGTCGATCGCGTGGGCGAGGTGGGCGAGGAATTCGTTGATCTGCGTGAACTTGGCGCGCATCCGCGGTCGAATATGGCCGTCGCGCGTCTGCACGCCCAGGGCTTCGAGCAAGCGGTTGGCCCGTCCCTCGGGCAGCGGCACGTCCTTGACGCGGTCGTGTCGCGCCGATGGTGTCGCATCAGCCACTTTCACCCCGCGTCGGCCGACGTGAATGGCCCCCTTCTTCGTCGTGCGAATGTCGATTTCCTCGTTAACAGTTGTCAAATGAATGCCGGCGAAACCGATGGCAATGAGTTCATCGAGTCTGGCTTCGATTTCGTCGCTCCGGTAATTCTTGCTGATATCCTTGGTCGCGTCGAAGTAAGAGAACTGGAGGTAAGCCTCACCGCGTAACTCCACCGGCCGGACCACGAC
>JBBSES010000338.1:0-5600 GCA_038239465.1 Gemmatales bacterium | reverse complement strand
TCGCGGACGGCACGGCCACGCGGCTGTTCGTCGAGACGCCCAACGTCAACTTCACCCTGGCACGGCAAGCGGCCTGGGACTTTCAATACGCCATGTGTTCGCTGTTCACGCCCGAGGCACTGACAGAGGCGTGTCAGCGGGCCGGCTTCGCGGTGACGGCGCTGCGGCGCGTCTTCGACGGCCAAAGTTTATGGCTGGAAGCGACGGCTGCCACGGCTCGGGCAACCGAGATGGAGTTGCTCAGCCCCACCGTCGGCCTGGCCTGGGTGATGCACCGCGACGCCAACGTGCAGGCCAGGACGTGGCGCGAGCAGGTGGACCGACACCGCGCGGCCGGGCCGGTGGCCGTCTGGGGCGCCGGCAGTCGGGCCGCCACTTTTTGCCATCTGGTAGACGCAGAGAGCGGCCGGATCGACTGCATCGCCGACGAAAATGGGGAGAACCAGGGGCAACATCTGGCAGGCACGGGCCATCCGATCGTCGCCCCGGAACATCTCGCAAAGCGCGGCGTCGCCACCGTCCTCGTTCTGAACGCCCACGCCTTCGCCGACGTGACGGCCCAGCTGGCGAACGAAGGCAGCGCCGCCGCGGCGGTGGACCTGGTGCGCGCCGCCTGACGCTTCCCGATTCGTCTACGTTTCGCGTACTCCCGCGCTCGGGGCGCTCACGCGACCCCGGTCGCCTGGTCGCGGCTATACGAAATGCCTATTTCGCCTGGATGCGATACAGATTTTTCTCCGTGCGGATGAACAGCGCCCCGTCGCTGGCCGCCGCCGACGCGAGCGTCCGCTCCTTGAGCGGATTCTTGGACACCACTTCGTACTCCTTGCTCGCCTTGACGATGATGCCGTTGCCATCTTCGCCGAGGAAATAGACCTTACCGTCGGCCAACAGCGGCGATGCCGATTGGGCACCGCCGACGCGCTCCTGCCAGTGGACCTTGCCGGTCTTGGCGTCCACGCAGCTGGCGATCCCCTGGTCCGAGATCGCGTAGAGTTCATCCCCGGCAATCACCATCGACGGCGTCAGCGGGGCGCCTTTGGTCATCGTCCAGGCGACGTGGGTATCGGTCACGTCGCCCTGGCCATCGGGCTTGATCGCCAGCAATTTGGGCGTGTCGTAGCCGCTGGACAGGAAGACGAGGCCGTGACCATACACCGGCCGCGGCACCACCGAATAGCCGTCGCCGTAGCGTACTTTCCATAGCTCCTTGCCCGAAGCCGGGTCGTAGGCGATGACCGCGCCCGGCCCGGGACTGACTACCTGCTTCTTGCCGTCAACGGTAATCAGCAACGGCGTGCTGAACGAGAACTTTTTGCCGACCGTCGTCTTGCGGTCGGTCTTCCACAGTTCCTTGCCGGTGTTGCGGTCGAGGGCGGCGACGAACTGCTTGTCGGCGCCGTCGCCGCTGAAAATCAGGGCGTCATCGACTAGGATGGGCGTGCCGCCGTTGCCGTGAACGGGGCTATATTTCAGGTCCCTATTCTTCCACAGCACCTTGCCGTCAAAGTCGAGGGCGGCCGTCCCCTGGTGGCCGAAGTGGACGTAGAGCTTTTTGCCATCGGTAAGGGGCGTGGGGCTGGCATGGCTATTCTTGCCGTGGATGCGCGGCGCCGACTTCGCGTTCTGCGTGAACACTTCCGTATCCCATAGCGGCTTTCCGGTGGCGGCGTCGAAGGCCAGAGCCTTGAGAGATAGATCGTCGCCTTTTTCGGCCGGCACCGCCGCGGTCAAGTAGACGCGCCCCGCGTGAATGATGGGCGACGACCAGCCGTTGCCGGGAACCGCTTGCTTCCAGACGACGTTCTTCTTGCCGTCCCACTCCGTCGGCAGGGCGCCGGCGACGACTCCTTGCCCGGTCGGGCCGCGAAATGCCGTCCAGTCCTCGGCCCGGGCGCTGCCGCCTAGGATGAACACGGAAGCGCTGAGGATGAGATTCGTTCGCATGATTGGTCTCCGGCGGGACTCTCGCGTTCGCGGGGCGGCGGGACTATTCTAGGATATGATTATGGGACGACCGGTCCTGGAATGCCATCGCCATCGAACCTCTTCTCCCGAAGGGCACCATGACGCACGCCCTGCTGATCGCCGGCCACGGCAGCCGCGACCCGGACGGCCTCGCCGAGTTCCTCGAACTGGCGCGTCAGTTCCGCGCCCAGCGCTCCGCGCTGCCGACCGAGGTGGCGTTCCTCGAATTCGCCCGGCCGACCATCGCGGAAGGGATCGACCGCCTGGCGCGGCGCGGCGTCGATACCATCGTCGTGCAGCCCGGCGTCCTCATGGCGGCGGGCCATGCCAAGAACGACATGGCCAGCGAGGTGCGCCAGGCGCGCGAACTCCATCCGCGTATTCAGTTCCACATGGGGGCCGCCCTCGACGTGGACGCCCAACTCTTGCAGCTGTGCCGACTGCGTTATCAGGAAGCATTGCGCGGCCGGCCCGAGGTCGATCCGCAAGAAACGCTCTTGCTCCTGGTCGGCCGTGGCAGCAGCGACCCCGACGCCAACAGCAACATCGCCAAGGTCGCCCACTTCCTTAAGGAAGGCTATCCCGTCGGCTGGGCGGCGGTGGCCTATAGCGGCGTGGCCCGGCCCCTGCTAGACGAAGCGCTGCCCGTCGTTGGCCGCATGGGGTTTCGCCGCGTCGTCGTGCAGCCCTACTTCCTCTTCAACGGCGTGCTGCTGAAACGCATTTATGCCACGGTCGAACGCTTTCGCCAGGAACGGCCCGACCTCGAAGTGATCGCCGCGCCGCACTTGCAAACGCATCCGTTGTTGCTCGACGCTTTCGCCCGCCGCGCCGAGGAGTCACTGCACGGCACCGGCCATATGAATTGTTCGCTGTGCCAGTATCGCGTGGCGATCATCGGACACGAGGGACAGCTGGGGCAGGTGCAGCAGGGGCACCATCATCATGTGGAAGGCGTGATGGGACACGTCCATCGCCTCGATAACGACGGCGAAGATCTCGTCGCGCCGCATCCGTGGCACGATGGCTTGCTCGAACGCCTGAGATTTTGACATGGCCGAAGCGATGTGGATGCGCCGCGCCCTCGACCTGGCCGAGCATGGCCGAGGCCACGTCGAACCGAATCCCCTGGTCGGCGCCGTCGTCGTCCGCGATGGTCACATCGTCGGTGAAGGCTTTCACCAGCGCTTCGGCGAAGCCCACGCCGAGGTCAACGCCCTGGCCGCCGCCGGTGACAACGCGCGCGGGGCCACGCTCCTCGTTACTCTCGAACCCTGCTGTCATCACGGCAAGACGCCGCCCTGCACCGATGCCATCTTGCGCGCCGGGGTAACGCGCGTCGTGGCCGCCATGCCCGATCCGTTTCCGCGCGTGGCGGGGGGCGGCTTCGCGCTGCTTCGCGCGGCGGGTATCACGGTGGAAGTCGGCTTGATGGAGGCCGAAGCGCGGCGCCTCAATGCGCCGTACCTACGACTCCTCGCGGACGGTCGGCCGTGGGTCCATGCCAAGTGGGCGATGACGCTCGACGGCAAAATCTGCACGCGCACCGGCGACTCGAAGTGGATCAGCGGCGAAGCGTCGCGGCGGCGCGTCCACGAACTGCGCGGCCGCATGGACGCCATGATCGTCGGCATCGGCACGGTACTCGCGGACGATCCGCTGCTGACGGCCCGGCCGCTAGGCCCGCGCGTGGCGACGCGCGTCATCCTCGATAGCCAGGGGCGATTGCCCGTCACTTCGTGGTTAGTTCAGTCGGCGGCGACGGCCCCGGTATTGGTGGCAACTACGTCTCGCAGCGGCGGGACGCGCGAAACGTTAAACAATATGGGGATCGAAGTCGTTGACTTCGAGGAAACCAACGGCCGCCCCTCGGTAACGGCTCTGATGCAAGAACTCGGCCGGCGGCGCATGACCAACTTGCTGATCGAAGGCGGCGCCGAGGTACTGGGCAGCTTCCTCGACGCCGGTCTAGTGGACGAGGCCCACGTCTTCATCGCGCCTCTTCTCGTTGGCGGGACGATGAGCAAGACTCCAATCGGCGGCCACGGCGTCGCCGGCATCGCCGAGGCGTTGCGCTTTCCCGAAGCGAGCGTCGAACGCATCGACGGCGACATCTACTGGCACGGCTGGCGTTGAAAGCCTGCCTTGTTCCATCTTCGCCAAACGCATAGACTTCATTCGCCCCTCAGCGCCGCCGCGCGTTCGCGGTTTTCACGGACGGAGACCCGTCATGCCAGCTATTCGCTTCCTCGCCGTTTCTGCCCTGTTGCTCGCCGGTTTCGGCCTGAGCGGTTGCGGCGACGGCCAGCGCCCGCGGCCGTCGTCCGACGCGCCGGCGTCCGCCAAGACGATTGACGTCACCAATGCCGTGGCCGACACCGGCGATAAAGTCGTCACCCTGCCGACGGTGCCAACGAGCGCCGGCGCCGAGCCGACTGCTCAAGAAAAATACGACGCCGCCCTCTTCGACGCCCTAAATTGCCTGGCCGAGCGCAAGTACGCCGACGCCCTGGCTTCGCTGCTTGCCGCCCGCCAAGTGACGAATACCGACGAGGTGCGCCGGCAGATCGACCGCGTGCGCGGCTTGATCGAACGCCAACAAGCCGCGGAGCAGACGGCTAAGGACATAGGCAGCGTCTTGCAGGACGGCAAAGCCGAGGAAGCCGGCCAGCTAGCGACGCAGAGTTTGAAGCAATACGGCGCCACCGACGACAACGGGCCGCTCGTCAAGTTGAAGCAGCAAGCCGACACGCTGAGCGGCGTGGCCATCGCCGACGCCGCCGCCCGGCGCACCCGCTTCCAGCGCGAGGGCGAGGCCGCCATGCGCGAAGGCAACCTCCGCGCCGCGTCCCTGGCTTACGAGCAAGCGCTGCAAGCCGGCGATGACGCCGACCTGCGCCGGCAGCTGGATGAGTTGCGCGGCAAGTTGACGCGCTACGACGAAAGCCGTGGCCGTGCCCTGGTGTTGCGCCGCGATCCGAGCAAGCTGGAAGAGGCCGTCGCCGCCTTGCAGGAAGCCGCGACCGCCTGGGACACGCTACAAGTGCGGCAAGACATCGAAGATTACAACCTGGCCATGCAGAAGCGCCGCGAACGCCTCAGCGTCGCCGACTTCGAGGTACGCGGCGAGGTCGGCCTGCCCTTCGCCGGGCGCACTCTCGCCGAGGAGTTGTTGCCCGCGTTTCGGCCGCGCTTCGACCTGGCGGAGCGTGGCCAGGTCAACAAGGTCATCGACGAATTGAAGCTGGAAGCGAGCGACCTGACCGCCACTGACGCCGGCCGCCGCGAACTAGGCCAGCTGGCCAAGGTGCGCTATCTCGTCGTCGGCAGCGTCACGCCGTTGAGCGGCATCACCGTCCATGCCCGCCTGGTCGATGTCCGCAGCGGCCTGGTGGTGCAGACCGGCAAGGTGACGGCCGCGTCGCCGGACGACCTCATGAAACGTCTGCCCCGGCTGGCGCAAATGCTCATGATGACGGACGAGCAGAAATTCGCCTACGAACAGCAGTTGGCGCAACAGCAGCCGGTGGTGCAGGCGTTGCTGCCGTCGGCGCCGCTGCCGCCGCCCCCCGTGGTGGATGTTTCGATACCGCCGCCACCCCCGGTGGTCGTGTACGCGGCCCGGCCAGCGC
>JBBSES010000337.1:0-5614 GCA_038239465.1 Gemmatales bacterium | reverse complement strand
CCGGCCACGCCCAGGTAAACGAAGATGCGCAGCAACAAGTCTTCGAGCGCTCGCTTGACATCCTCTGGATCGTGCTGGCTGTGGAAGAGAATCCGCGCCCGGAAGTAGCCCAACAGCAACGCTAGCAGGAAGAGGCTGGGGACGCCGTAGATGATGAGCCAGGAGGTGCGCGGATAGCGCTGCAGAAACGCTTTCGGCCGCGGAAAGACGACGTAGAAGTGCAGCGTGACCGCCGGCAGCAGTACCGATGACACCATGAACACCAGCAACAGCGGCGGCGACGGCACGATGCGCCACCAGTGATAGCCGCCCATCCAGGCACAGACCGCGACGATCGAGAGCAGGAAGAACTGCGTCGCCGACCGATCGCCCGGCCGTTTCCAATAAACGAGCAGGGCCACCAGGAACAGGCCGCCCTTGAGGAAGAACCACAGGACCGAGGGCACCAACGACTCGATCGGCTCGCGGTCGATGCGGCAGGCGACGACCATGGCCGAGGCGGGGTTGCCGTCGTCCATCCCCAGGGGAGGCCGCAGGTGGATGACGACTTCCTCCCCGTCGCCGCGCGCTACCTCGGCCAGTTCGTGCAATAGCGCGGGCCAGGTGTAGACCGCCACGTCGCCGACGCGCGTGATCTCGTCCTGCTTCTGAACGGGGCGCGGTCCCGAGAGTTGGCGGATTTGCGCCCGGTCGATGCGGTTGACCGCGAGAGTGAAGGCCGTATGCATGCCGATATCGGGAATGGCGCGCGAGTATGCGACCACGCTAAAGGCGTACAGGCAGACGAGAAAGGCCGACGCGATCAAGAACACGCGATGGCCAATGGCGGCGCGGGTGTCCTCCTCGGCCAGCGCTCGATTCGCCGGTCGGAAGTACGTAGCCACGAAGTCGCGTAATCCTTGGAGCATTCGTTGGGGTCAGCTGGCTGGACACGGGGCGCCGAAACATGGCGCCGAAGTTCGGCGCCGATGATTAAATCTTTACTCCCCGGTCGTTTGCGTAGACATTAGTGGTCGCGCCGGGCGCGGTCGTGGCGTCACCCACCTCATCTCAACTCTACTGACAGCGGGCAGCGCGGTCAATCATCCGCCTGACTCGCTCATGCGCTTTGACGATTTTCCCGCGCGATTCTCACCTATCTTCGCTGTAGTCAAAGGGTTTTGCCAAGACATCCTACTTTGCCTCAACGGGAGGTTCGCTCTCAACTACCTGCCGACCCATCTTTCCCATCCCTTCCATTTGGTGTCGAACTTTCGGCGCCCGGCGCCGAAAGCGGTGTCGAAATTTGAATATCGTCGTTTGGCGCTTCGGTCGATCCGTCGCGCCTCATCCGTAAACCATTCACCGATAAGGCAATAAGGAAAATGCCTCTCATTAGCCGATTCTCCGTGCGGCGGTATGGGGAATGCCAATAGGTAATCACCCTGAGTGAGGGCACGGAATGGATCGCGTCTCTGAAGAGGCACACCCTGGAGGAGGGCGGCGTGAAGGCTTCGCTCCAATGGCACGACAGCACTAAGACACAATTTAGCGCGGGCAGCGGCCGGTCAGGCTGCGCTCACTTGAGCCATTATTCGGTGGCCTACCGCGAATGGGGGGATGGTCCTCCCGTGGTGCTCGTCCCCGGACTGGCTGGCGGCTTCGAGTTGCTTGGCCCCCTGGCACGCCTGTTGGCCACGCACCATCGGGTCATCAGCTACCAACTGCGCGGCGAAAACGATTGCTTCGCCATGCGCCGCCGCTTCGGGATGGCCGATCTGGTGGACGACCTGCAAGAATTCCTCGACTGGCACGGCCTGGAAAGCCCGGCACTCCTCGGAGTCTCGTTCGGCGGCCTGGTGGCCCTGGAGTTCGCGGCGCGCTATCCCGGCCGCTTGCAGGCGCTGGCGGTCCAGGGTGTTGGCGCCCACTTCGAGGGCGGTCTGCTGCAGCGCGTCGCCGGCAGCGTCCTCGCCGACTATCCGCTGCCTCCCGACAACGCCTTCGTCAATCAGTTTTTCAACTTACTGTTCGGCGGCAAGCAGAAGCCGGGGCCGTTGTTTCAATTCGTGACCCGACAATGCTGGCAAACCGATCAGAGCGTCATGGCCCATCGCTTCCGCTTGGCGGAGAAAACCGATTTGCGCGGCCGGCTGAACCGGGTGCGCGTGCCGACGCTGGTCCTCTCGGGCGACCGCGACTTGCTGGTCTCCGACGATAGCCTGCGCGACCTCCGCGATGGGTTGCCGCGTCCCGAGATGGTCTCGCTGCCGGGCTGTGGCCACCTGGCGTCGGTGGCTCAAGCCGACCGAGTCGCGGCCGAGGTGATTCGCTTCCTGGCAACGTCCGGCGATTGATGGTCCCTTGCCCCAGGCAAGCGGGTGCGTCGCGCGGCTTGACTCGCGGGCGCACCCTTTTTCATTCGTGGCGCAGCGCCCGGATCGGGTCCACCGTCGCCGCCCGCCGTGCCGGCAGCCACGTCGCTAGCGTCGTCACCAGGGCCGCGAAACCGGGCACGCCGAGAACCAGCCACCAGGGGAAGACGAACAGCGTCTGCCGCAGGTGATTGAGCAGGCTGTATTTCTCCAATAGGCTGCGAGCATAAGCGTCGCCGGGAAACGATACCAGCCAGCAGCCGAGCAGGCCCAGCCCGCCGCCGACGGCTCCGAGCAGCGCTCCTTCCGTCAAGAACATCATTTGCACGTGCCCGTCGTGGGCGCCCACCGCTTTCATGACGCCGATCTCGCGCGTCCGCTCCAGCACGCTCATAAGCATCGTGTTGGTGATGCCCAGCGCCGCCGCTAGCACCGCCACGAACGCCAAGAATGAGGTGAGGAACGTGGAGAGTTTCATGGTGGCGCGCAGGCGTTCGACGAAGTCAGTCAGCGAATAGTCGCGCAGTCCGAGGGCCTTCACCCCGGCGGCTACGGCGCGGGTGTTCTCCTCCCGGTCCACGATGACGAAGGCGCCGTCGAAGCCTTTCTTCGGGTTCCTCGTTCCCTGGTCGAAGAGCCGCTCGGCGGTCTTCGGCGGCAAGAACAGGTCCACGTCGCGGGTACGCGCCGCCAGCTGTAGCCCCAGGTTTTCGTCATCGTCGGTATACTCGCGGACCACGCCGACGATGGTCAATTCCTCGTCGAAACCCGGGGCGTTGGCCGGCGCGTTGCCGAGATAGCGCCGCGTCACGCCATCGAGCAGTTCCTTTTCCTTGGCGGTCAAGTCGAGTTGCCCGCGCGCCGCCTGGAACTGCTGGATGGCTTTGGCGACGACGGCGGCTTCCTCGTTGCTTAGGCTGGGCAGCAGTTCGGCCAGCGGCACGTTGATGGCCTTGCGGGACGGGAAGGTCAACCGCAGCTTTTGGCCGACGACGCCGGCCAGCTGTTCGTCGGAGACGATACCCAATTGATAGAGGAGGTATTCGCCGATCAGGACTTGATTGCCATCATCGGTGGGTAGGAAGTCGCCGGCGATCAAACGGTCGCGCAGGTCCTCGTCGCTCGGCCGCGCCAGGGACGCGGTGGCCGGTTGCCGCTGGCCCGCGAAGCGCACGTCGCAGCGCTCGGAGATCATGGGCAAAACCGCTTCGACGTGTTCCAGGGCCGCCAGTGCTTGCATGTGTTCCGCGTCGAGAATGGCGGACGGCCGCGTCTTCTTCGCGCGCGGCCAGCGGCGCACGAGCGCCTTGCGCAAACGTTCGCGCCGGGGAGCGCTCAGGTCGCCGGGCAGCTGCAATTGGTCCGGCGGCACGTCTTCCTCGCGGGGACGGCCGTCGGGGAAGGCCCATACTTGCCGCAGCTGATCGCCGCGATTGAGTTGCCGATCGACCTCGGCGTGAAACCCCTGACCCAACGATAAGCTGACGGCGAACGCGAACGAGCCGATGGCGATGCCGGCGACGGTCAAGGCGGTGCGCGTCTTTTGTTGCCAGAGGGCCGCGACGGCGATATGCAGGATGTCGGCGCGGCGCATGGCAGGGTCTTCTCATTCACTTCGGCAAATCACGGCGCGAAGCCAACGGTATAGCTTTTGAGCGGATGCCGCCACAATACTTTGGCGTCCTTGATATTACCGTCGCCCTTGGCTACGACTTTCAGCGTCCGCACGTAACGTGCCGAACCGCGGTCGTGGGACGCTACCTCTTCCACCCCATAGGTGCGGTCGCCCAGGTCCGCTTGGTTGGGTGATTTCGGCTCGGCGAGCTTCTTGTCGGGCTTAACGCCCTCCTTGCCGACGACAGTCTTAATGGTCCCCGTAGTCAAATCGACGGTAAACGATCCCCATGCTTCCTTGGTGGTCGGTCGATCGTCCTTGTCGATGCCGGGCCGATCGATGGGGCCACGCAATCCATCCGTGGTCTTTTGCGTTGCTTGCCAGTGGATGACCAGGGCTTCCTTGGATGCCTGATTTTCCGAGGCGAATTGCGTGGCGACGGTAAAGAGCGGTTTCCTACCGCCGATGACCCTGTCCTCGAACCAGGGGTAGGGATCGCCCAACCAGGCAGGGAAGGTCAGCGGTTCCGACGCGAGGAGGCGTTTGCCCTTGGCGTCCACGTCGAGGACCGCGATGCGCACGCCCTTGTCGCGCATGCGCGCGATCAGGCGGTTTCCCACGACCGCCATCGGCCAATAGGTGGAACCCTTCTCGGTCTTCCACAGCAGTTCGCCGGTCTTGAGGTTGAGGGCGTCGATGCCGCCGTCGGTGTTCATGACGTAGATGGCGTTGCCGTCGGGATCCAGGATGCCGCCCGCGAAGGGCACCACGGCATGGACGACGGGCGCGTTGGCCCCGTCGTTGGGGACGGCCGCGCGAGCGTTTGCCGAGTCCGCGGTTCCGTGCCATAAGACGGCGCCTATGCCGCCGGCGAAGCCGACAACGAGCAGCAGCGCGAAGCCGATTTTTAGCCGAGTCATAGTCATGGTACGCAGAACTCCTTTGGCCAAGGCCGCCACCGGCGCGGACACTTGTCCGGCACCGACGGCGTCCGCGCTAAATTGAAAAGCGGTCCGAACGGTCGATTCCACAAGGGACGAAGGCACCGCGGCGGGGGCGGCGCCTTCGAGGCCGAGACTCGCGGCGGCCGACAGGGCCAGGCCGCGGCCGAGCAGCCGAGCGCGGAGCAATTCGCGGCCCCGATGCAGTCGTCCCTGCACCGTGCCCTTGGGCCAGCCCAGTTGCTGGGCCGCTTCCTCGTTGGTTTGTCCCTGCAAATAGCACAGCACCAGGGGCGCCCGGTATTTCTCGGGCACGCGGCTCATTTCGTCGTCTAGCGCGGCGCGCAGGTCGTCGGTGTCGTCGCTGGCAGGAGTACTCGCCGGGCGCATGGCCGCCGTCTCCTTCTCCTGTTGCCTGTGTCGGGCGGCGCGCAGTCGCGCCCGCGTGGCGACGCGATAGGCGACGCCATAGAGCCAATTGCCGATCGAATCGTGCCAACCCACGGCGGCGGCCCGGCGCGCCAGGACGCAAAACGTCGCTTGAAAGGCGTCTTCCGCTTCGTGAGCGTGGCCGATCAGCCGGCGGCACAGACTCAGCACCATTGGGCCGTGACGTTGCACCAGAACGGCGAACGCTTCCTCGTCTTGCTGTTCGCTGAAGAGGCGAAGCAAACAGCGGTCGCTGAGCGCGGCCGTCTCGGCGG
>JBBSES010000336.1:0-5623 GCA_038239465.1 Gemmatales bacterium | reverse complement strand
GGTCCTTCGCCCAGGATGACGGCGCGTTGCAGGGCGTTCTCCAACTCGCGGACGTTGCCGCGCCAGCGCGCCGCCGTCAGCAGACGCATGGTGTCGTGGGCCACGCCGTGAATGCGTTTGCCCAGGGCGCGGGCGTGCTTCGTCAGCAAGAACTCGACCAGGGCGGGGATGTCCTCGCGGCGCTCGCGCAACGGCGGCACGCGGATGCAGACGACGTTCAGGCGATAATACAAGTCTTCGCGGAAGCGGCCTTCCTCGACCTCCTTTTGCAAGTCCTTGTTGGTCGCCGCCAGCACGCGGGCATGGAAGCGCAGCGGTTCGTTGGCGCCGACCGGCATGACCTCTTTCATCTCGATGGCGCGCAGCAGCTTGGCCTGCGTCGCCAGAGGCAATTCGCCGATTTCGTCGAGAAAAACGGTGCCGTTGCCGGCGTGGTCGAAGACGCCGGCCTGGTCGCGGTCGGCGCCGGTGAAGGCACCTTTGCGATGGCCAAAGAGCTGGTTTTCCAGCAAATCGTGCGGAATGGCGGCGCAGTTGACCGCCAAGAAACGGCCGTCCGGCGCCGGCCCCTGGGCGTGGATGGCGCGGGCGATCAACTCTTTGCCGGTGCCGCTCTCGCCGATCAGCAACACCGTGGACGGCGTCGGCGCCACGCGGCGCACCAGGTCGAAGACGTGCTTGATCGCGGGGCTAGCGCCGACGATCTGGGCCGGGTCGTGGACGGCGTTCAGTTCGCGGCGCAGCCATTGGTTTTCGAGGTGCAAGTCTCGATAAGCCAACAGGCGGCGGACCTTGGCCAACACCTCGTCGAAGAGGATCGGCTTCATCAGGTAATCGTGAGCGCCGCGCTGAAACGCCTCGACGGCGTTTTCGACCGTGCCATACGCGGTGATGAGAAGCACGAAGAGGTCGGGGCACAGCTTCAAAAGCCGGTCGAGGACTTCGATGCCGTCAATGCCCGGCAATTGCATGTCGGTGAGTGCCACGTCGAAGCGGCGTTCGGCGGCCAGTTCGAGCGCTTCTTCGCCCGTGCCGCAGCTGGCGACCTCGAAGCCTTCTTGCGTGAGATATTCGGCGAGCGTGTCGCGGATTACCGGCTCGTCATCGACGATCAGAGCGGCATAGGGGCCGCGCGCGACGGCGGCGGTCTGGCGCGGACGGGAAACGGTGGAAATGGTTTTCGTCATGCGAATGCCTCTTCGCGCGCCGGCAAACGCAAGCGAAACAGAGTGCCGCCTTCGACGGGCGACTCGCACTCCACGGTGCCGCCGTGGTCGGCGATGAGTTTGCGCGTCACGAACAGGCCGAGGCCGGTGCCGTGCTTCTTGGTCGTGAAATAAGGGCGAAAGAGTTTGCCGGCGTGTTCGGGGGCGATGCCGTGGCCATCGTCGCGGACGGTGATGACTACCTCGCTCTCCCCTTGTTCCGCGCGCAAGCTGATGTGCCCGCCCTTGCCGGTGGCGTCGATGGCGTTCAGGACGAGATTGAGCAACACCTGCACCAGTTGATCGCGGGCGCCGTGCAGCGGCGGCAGGTCGGCGGCGACGTGCGTTTCGATGACGCGGCGGCTGGTGCCCTTGTAATACTTGGCGATGCCGAGTGCCTCGTCGAAGACCTCGGTGACGGCCACGCGCGTGCGCTCCGTGGTCGTCGGCCGGCTAAAGTTCACCAGTTCGCGCAACGTGCCCTGAATGCGCAGCAGTTGGCCGTTGACGAGGGCCAATTTCTCACAGGTATAGGCATCGCAATCGCGGCGCTGCAGCAATTGCACCAGCGAGCTAATGGACGTAAGCGGGTTGCCGACCTCGTGGGCGATGCCGGCGGCAAGCAAGCCAAACGCGGCCATCTTCTCTTGATGGAGCAAGTGGGCTTGGGCCTCTTGCAGTTGGCGGCCGCGCTCCGCGATGCGCTCTTCCAGGTGCGTCTGGTTCTCGCGCAGCGCTTCGTTGAGCCGGCCTAAATGATCGCCGACGCGCTTGAGCAGCAGCGCCATGGCGTCGCCCGCCCACGTCACCCAGGCGAGGATGACCAACGTCAACGCCAAGGCAATCGGATCGCGTTGGTCGAGCGGCAAGGCGAAGTAGAGCAGCAGCCAGCTGGCACAGTGCAGCACGCAAGTCAAATAGGTGACGCGCGACGAATGCCGAATAGCACAACAGATGAGCGACAGGAAGTAGTAATAGCGGAACGAGCTTTCGAGGCCGCCGTGGAAGAAGCACAACAAGCCGATGAACAGTGCTTCCATGAACGACACAGACAGCGGATAGCGGCCGAGAAAGACGCTGCCGCGCAAGCTGTAGTAAGTGTCGAGCAGTGCGTACAGGGCGCCGAGCGCCAGGATGGCATTCAGCACCTGGCGGTCGGTTGGGCCGCCCAGGTTGACGAGGGCGTAGCCGAACAGCAGGCCGAACCAGCGGATCTTGATGGCGATGGTTTCCGCCGCCAGTTCCCAACGGGGCGGGACGGTTGCCGGCGATGCGATGGCCATGCGCGGTGCCTTGAGCGGGGGAGAGATTGCCCGTGTCCTCTCATTATAGGAGAGGCGGGCGCGGGATGCGCGGGCGAGCGAAGCGGGGCAAGCCACCGTGCCGCCTGCGATTGACCGGCGCGGCGGCGCGCGGCTATATTTCGTCCCGGCGGTGAGTGTGTCGCACGGACGGCGAACGACAAGGACGTTGGCCCATGAGTTTCTTCCCCCGCGAGTTGACGGCCACCACGGAAGCGCCCGGCCTGCCGATCGAGTGGGAAGAAGTGCCGTGCCCTCTATGTGCCGGGCCGCGCTGGGAACCGCTCCTCGAAGCGCCGGACAGTTCGCTCGGCGATTCCGCCCTATGGTTCGCCGTCGTGCAGTGCCAGGACTGCGGCATGTGCTACACCAATCCGCGCCCCAGCCCACGCAGCATTGGCCAGTTCTATCCGAGCGTCTATCGGCCGCACCAATCGCACGCGCGCAGGCGCAGTCGCCGCGTCCCTCGACCCGGTTGGCGACGGCCGCTCAACGAACGGCAAACCCTCGAATGGCACGGCCTGGGCCGCCTCCTCGACTTCGGCTGCGGCGGCGGCTCGTTTCTCGACCAGATGAACCGCAACGGTTGGACCGTCACCGGCCTCGACGTGTCGGCGCCGACGGTCTATCGCGTCCGCGGCGAGTTGAACCTGCCGGTGCTAGTCGGCACGCTGCCCCATCCCGAGCTGCGGCCGGAAAGCTTCGACGTGATTACCATGTGGCACTCGTTGGAGCACGTTCACAACCCGCGCCAGGTATTGCGCGAGGCATATAAACTGTTAACGCCCGGCGGCAAACTTCTCGTCGCCGTGCCCAACATCGACAGCCTGGCGTTTCGTTGGTTTGGCCGCAATTGGTTCGGCCTCGATCTGCCCCGCCATCTCACTCACTTCACGCCTTGGACATTGCCGCTCATGCTCGAACGCACCGGCTTCCGCGTCGAACCGGTGCATATGGTACGGCATAGCGATTGGCTGCGGTCGTCGGCCAAATTAGCCGTGCGCGACCGGCGCTCCCCGTACTGGTATCACTGGCTGGCGACCAAGCCGTTATCGCGGTTGGCGACGTGGTATAGTTCGCTGACGCGGCAGGCGGATTGCATGATCGTGACGGCGTATAAGTGAGCGGGGTGTAAAGCGAGTGGGACTTCGAGGAAAGCGAATAAATGGTTGGCACGCGACGAAGAGAAAGGGATTAATAGGGTGATTGGAGTCGCGAAACGGCAAGCCCTGGAGTTTGAGGGTTATCCAAGCACCAACGGAATCAGGCATCATGGTCGCCGGCTACCACTTGTTCTGGACGGCCTATGGCTGGTGGCTGCCCAATGACCCGCGCGGTAGTTCTTCTTCCGAAATTCGCGTCGAACAGATCGCCGAGCTTGGCGAACTCCATCCGGGGCGCAAACCTGTTCAACCTCTCCCCGCGGACCTTCGCCGGTTCTACGACAACGCCCGATCCGTATTGCAACACCAATTGTTGACATTCAACGAATCAGCCATTACCTGCCTCGCGGAAGCGTTCGGCAATCTCATCGCCCAACGCGCCTATACCTGTTACGCCTGCGCCATCATGCCGGATCACGTCCATGCTGTGATCCGCAAGCACCGCGACAAAGCGGAAGCGATGATCGCCCATTTGCAGGATGCGAGCCGTTGTCCGTTGATCGAGAAACACCATCGCCCGGCGGAACATCCCGTATGGGGCGGGCCGGGGTGGAAAGTATTCCTCGACACGCGCCAGGACATGGAACGGGTTGTAAAGTACATCAACGACAACCCGATCAAGGCGGGTCGGCCCGCGCAAGAGTGGCCCTTCGTCAAGCAATACGATGGATGGATACCCTACCAGTGAGGATGTCTTGTTTACGTTTCGCGAATTGCAAGCTCGCGAAACGTAAACAAGACAAGACGTTACCGTCCAATCGACTGATAGTTAAACCCCATCTCCGCCATCGTCTTCGGCTCGTACAAATTCCGCCCATCGAAGATCACCGGCTTCCGCAACAACGTCTTCATCTGCGTGAAGTCAGGATGGCGGAACTCCTGCCATTCGGTGACGATCACCAGCGCGTCGGCCTTCTCCAGGGCCGCGAACGGACGCGGGCAATACGTCAATCGGTCGCCATAAGCCGCCTGGACGTTGGGCATCGCCTCGGGGTCGTGGACCTGCAGCTTCACGCCTTCCGCGAGCATGGCGTCGATGAACGCCAGCGCCGGCGCCTCGCGGATGTCGTCGGTGCGCGGCTTGAAGGCCAAGCCCCAGACGGCGAGCGTCTTGCCCTTCAACCCCATGCCGAAGTGCTTCTTCACCTTCTGAATCAGGACGCGCTTCTGGGCCTCGTTGACTTGATCAACGGCTTCCATGAGGTGCAGCGGCACGTCGAGTTTGCGCGACATGGCGACGAGGGCGCGCACGTCCTTGGGGAAGCAACTGCCGCCGTAGCCGGCGCCGGGGAAGAGGAACTGGAAGCCGATGCGCGCGTCGTGGCCCATGCCGCGGCGCACCTCGTTGATGTCGGCGCCCATGCGTTCGGACAGGTTGGCCATCTCGTTGATGAAGCTGATCTTCGTCGCCAGCATGGCGTTGGCGGCGTACTTGGTCATCTCGGCGCTCTCGGGCGACATGACGAGAAACGGCCGTTCGGTGCGCAGGAAGGGGGAATACAACTGGCGCAGCAGTTCGCCGACCTCGGCCGTGCGAGCGCCGACGACGACGCGGTCGGGCTTCATGAAGTCGTCGAGGGCGGCGCCTTCCTTGAGAAACTCGGGGTTGCTCGCCACGTCGATGGCCTTGCCGCTCTTGGACGCCAGGCGCTCGGCCAGCACGCGGTTAGTGCCGACCGGCACGGTACTCTTGATGACCACGACTTGCGGCGGCGCTAGTACGGCGGCTAGCGCGTCGGTTACGGCCCAGAGCGCCGACAGATCCGAGGAACCGTCCGCTCCCTGCGGCGTGCCGACGGCGACGAAGACGAGGTGCGCACCGGTCGCCGCCTGATCCAGATTAGTCGTGAAACGCAATCGGCCGTCGCGCCGGTTGCGCTGCACCAGTTCGAGCAAGCCCGGCTCGTAGATGGGTAGTTGGCCTTTTTCCAGCGTGTCGATTTTGCCCGCGTCC
>JBBSES010000335.1:0-5635 GCA_038239465.1 Gemmatales bacterium | reverse complement strand
TCAGTCCGCGGGGCCGAGAGCTAATCAACGCGCTGCTGGCCGCCCGCCAGGCAAGCACGGCGAAACTAGCCGCATGAAATCTTCGCGGCCTGAGAAGAAAGAGGCGGATAGTAGTACAGCTCATCCCCACTTTGACGAACCACCTGGCAATCCCGCGTCACGCGGCGATCGACGGCATTCTCGCGTGGACGCGGGCAAAGGGCAGCGTGGCCGGCGCCGCGAAACGCAAGCGCTGGCCGTTGCAGCCGCCGCCGACGGCCGCCCATTCCACGAAGTCCGCCACCGCGTCAGCGACGGCCTCCGCAGTCACTTCATGCGGCGTTCCCAGGCAGACGAAGCACTCCGCTTCTAACGCCGTCCGCGCGTCGTGAAACGGATAGCGATAGCCGCGCACCAGTCCTTCGTCGTCGCAGCGAAATAGGGCACTGGCGCCGATTTCCTCGATGCGCGGGCCGTGATGCGAGCGCGGATGCGTCGCGGGAGCGCGGCGGCTAAAGGCGACGACCAACGGATACTGCGAGCGCGTCGGGTCGGTGCGCGAGGCCAGCGGTTCGTCGAGAAATTGCCCCGGCTCTAGGTGGCAGCGGACGACGTCGAGGACGGCGTCGAGCGCCGGAAGCACGTCGGGCACCAGGTTTGCCCAAAACGCCTGGGCCTCGTTAACCGTGAGATGCCGATGCTGTTCGGCGATGAACAGCCGAATCCGTTCGACCGGGTGGCTCATGCTCCGTCCCTCCGTGGCCTGATTCCGGCGCGGATGCCGCGAACCAGGGGAGTGCATAACCGTCCGGCCAGGGAAAGGAAAGGGCGATCGGTTGACCGGCCACCACCGACGCCCTAGTAATAGAGTCAATGCCAACTCAGGCCTCGAATCTGTGGCTGCGCGGCTTGCTGGCCCTGGCGCCTCTCGGCGCGGGGGCCTATCTGCTGGCCAAGTCAACGCGCCGTCGCGTTAAACCTCCCGATTTGTCCATCGGTCCCCCTGCCCCAGCGCAAAACCGCGCCCATCATGCGTGGCTGGGCTGGAACCGCGAAACCGCTTCCGCGCTGGGCGGGGCCGCGCTGCTCGCCTGGTCGTTCGGCGGCGGCCGGGCCATCGCCAGTCTCGGACGCCGGCGCGACCCGACGCCCGCGCAACCGCGAAACGCGGAGTTGCTGTGTCTGCCCCGGCCGGACGGCTCGGAGATTTATGTCGCTCGCTCCGGCAATCCGAATGGCCGGCCCATCGTCTTCGTGCATGGCCTGGGGGCGGACAAGACGGAACTGTACGAAATCCGCGAGCGCCTGGCCGGCACCTATCGACTCATCGAATGGGACCTGCCCGGCCTGGGGCAATCGAAGGGGCCGAGCGACGGCGACCATTCCCTGGAGAAACTGGCCCGCGACCTCGAAGCCGTTCTGAGCCTGGCGGGGGAGCAACCGGCCGTTCTCGTGGGCCACAGCCTGGGCGGCCTGATTCTGCTCACGTTTTGCCGTCTGTTTCCCGAGGCGCTGGGGCCGCGCGTCGCCGGCCTGGTCCTCGCGCACACGACCTACACCAACCCGGTGAAGACCTCGGCCTATCCAGGACTTTACGGCGCCCTGCAAAAGACCGTTACGGAACCCATACTTCATCTAGGGGCACAGGCGGCGCCCCTCGTGCGCGTCTTTTGTACCCTCTGTTATCTTAACGGGTCCGCTCATCGCATCCTGGCGGAGAGCCTTTTCACCGGAAAGGAAAGCTGGGACCTGCTTGACCATCTGGCCGACTATTACCTCCGAGACGATCCGGCGGTGGTGGCCCGCATCGCCTTCTCCATGTTGCGGTGCGACGAGACCGCGACGTTGAGCACCATTTCCATTCCCACGCTCCTGGTGGCCGGCGACCGCGACGACACCTGCACGCCGGACACGCATCGCTTCATGGCCGAACGCATTCCGCATTCCCAGCTGCTCACCCTCAGCCCGGCCAAGCATGGCGGCATACTGGAGTATCCCGACGAGTTTGCTCAGGCACTCATCGAGTTCTGCGAGCGGCTGTCGCCCGTTACCGTTTCGCGTCCCACCGCGGGGTAAGCGCATGATTACCTGCCTCTTCGACATCGACGGCACCTTGCTTTCCAGCGGCGGCGCCGGCAAGAGCGCGATGGAGCGTGCCCTCGCCAGCACGTTCGGGGCGCCGGCCGACAGCGGCGGCATTTCCTATAGCGGCCGTACTGACCGCGCCATTGGCCGCGACCTGTTTCGCCTGCACCGCATCGACGAATCGGCCGACAACTGGCGCCGCTTCCTCGACGCCTACTTGAGCCACCTGCCCGATTGCCTCCACGGACATCAGGGCCGCGTGCTACCGGGTATCACGTCCCTGTTGCAAGAATTGGCGAACCGCGACGACGTACTCCTCGGCCTCTTGACCGGCAACGTCCGCGCCGGCGCGCGGGTGAAACTCTGTCACTTTGGCTTGCACGATTACTTCTTGCTCGGCGGCTTCGGCGACGACCACTTCCACCGCGACGACGTGGCTCGCGAGGCGCTGGCGTTCGTCCATCGGCACCTCGATAACCGCGTGGACCTCGATCGCCTATGGGTCATCGGCGACACGCCGCTCGACGTGAGTTGCGCCCGCGCCATCGGAGCGCGCGTGGTCGCGGTGGCCACCGGCTGGCACTCGCTAGAGGAATTGGCGACGGTACGGCCCGACCTGCTTTTGACCGATCTCGAAGACCCGCTGCCGTTATTGCGTCTCCTGCCGCGGAAGGGATGAGCGATGGCCCGGGCGATCCTCGGCCTCGACATCGGCGGCGCCAACCTGAAGGCCGCCCACAGCGATGGCCATTCGAGCCTCATGCCCTTTGAATTATGGCGGCAACCCGCCGGCTTGACCGACGCCTTGCGTGCCCTCGTAACCGACGCGCCGCCGTGCGATCTCCTGGCTATAACCATGACCGGCGAGTTGTGCGATTGCTTCGAGAGCAAACGGCAGGGCGTTCACCACATCCTCGACGCCGTGGAAGCCGCCGCCGGAGCGACGCCGATTCTCGTCTGGCAAACCGATGGCCAGTTCGTGGACATGGCCACCGCTCGCGCCCGGCCCTTGCACACCGCCGCCGCCAACTGGCTGGCCCTGGCGACCTATGCCGGCCGTCTGGCGCCGACGGGGCCGGCGCTGCTCATCGACGTCGGCTCGACCACGACCGACATTATTCCGCTCATGGATGGCCAGCCCGTGCCGAAAGGCCGCACCGATCCCGAACGGCTGCGCGCGGGCGAACTGGTGTATACCGGGGTGCGCCGTACTCCCGTCTGCGCCGTGCTGGGTGGAGTCGCCGCCGAGTGGTTCGCCACCATGCACGACGTTTACTTGATCGTCGGTTGGGTCGCAGAAGACGCGGCCGACCGCGCCACCGCCGACGGGCGGCCCGCGACGCACGCCGCCGCCCATGCCCGCCTCGCGCGGATGCTCTGCGCCGACCTCGAAACCAGCACCGATGCCGAACGCCGCGCTCTCGCCCATCGCGCCCTGGCCAAGCAAGCGATATTGATCCAATCGGGGATCGAGTGCGCGGCCAAGGGGTTGCCGCGCCAGCCGCTTACGGTCCTCCTGGCAGGCTCCGGGGAATTTCTGATGCAAACGATGTTGAAGCAGCCGTTCGCGCCCTTCCGCGAGGTGAGCTTCGGACAGACCATTTCGCTGGCGACGCAGCTGGGGCCGCAACTCTCGGCCATCGCGCCGGCGTATGCCCTGGTCGTGCTGGCGGGCGAGCGAAACCCGTAGGCGGCGGCGCTAGGCGAGGTATACTGCGGTAACGCTTCTCCGAAGTCATCATGAACTCGCGTTCAGCCGAAGCGCATGAAAACGAGCGTTTGCTCGGCGAGCGGGGGGCGTTGGCCCCCCGTGGATTTCCCGCGGAGAACCACGGGGGCTAACACCCCCCGCTCGCCGGGTTAGTTGCCGAGCAGTGTCGCAAACCGCTTGCGCGTCGGCCCACGGGGTTTCCCGTGGGTTTGTCATTTATCGAGGACCACCCCTTCATGGCTTGCAAGCACATCTTCGTTACCGGCGGCGTCGTCAGTTCGCTCGGCAAGGGCCTTACCTGCGCCTCCATCGGCATGTTGCTCGAGCGCCGCGGGCTGCGCGTCCGCTTGCAGAAGTTCGACCCCTACCTCAACGTCGATCCCGGCACCATGAGTCCGTACCAGCACGGCGAGGTCTACGTCCTCGACGACGGCGCCGAAACCGACCTCGACTTAGGCCACTACGAACGCTTCACCAACGCGCCGCTCAGCCGCGACTGCAACTTCACCACGGGCAAAATCTATTCCTCCGTGATCGAGAAGGAGCGGCGCGGCGACTACCTCGGCCGCACCGTGCAGGTCATTCCGCACGTCACCGATGAAATCAAGGCGGCCGTCCGTAAGTTGGCGACCGACGAAGTGGACGTGGTCATCACCGAGATCGGCGGCACGGTCGGCGACATCGAGGGCATGCCCTTCCTCGAAGCGATCCGGCAATTCGCTCTGGACGTGGGTAAGCACAATTGCCTGTACATTCACCTGACCTTGATTCCGTATCTGAAGGCCGCCAAGGAAGCGAAGACCAAGCCGACGCAGCATAGCGTCCGAGAGTTGCGCGCCATCGGCATCCAACCCGACGTGCTGATTTGCCGCACCGAACGCGAGCTAGCCAAGGACGAGGCCGAGAAGATCGCCCAGTTCTGCAACATGGAACGCCGCGCCGTCATCGAGGAACGCGACAAGGAACTAAGTATCTACGAAGTGCCGCTCAGCCTCGTCGAAAACAAGCTCGACGAGCTAATTGTGGAGAAGCTGAACCTGCGTGCCCGGTCGTTGGAAATCGACGACTGGCGCCAGCTGCTGCAGCGCGTGGTCCATCCATCGCACGAGGTCACGATCGCGGTGGTGGGCAAGTACATCAAGCACCACGACGCCTACAAGTCGGTCTATGAGGCGCTCGACCACGCCGGCATCGCGTTGGCGAGCCGGGTGATCGTCCGCAAGATCGAGTCAGAGGAAGTACAGCGCGAGGGGGCCGAGCGCGTGCTGAGCGGCATCGACGGCATCCTGGTGCCGGGCGGTTTCGGCGACCGCGGCATCGGCGGCAAGATCGAGGCGATCCGCTTCGCCCGCGAACGCCAGGTGCCCTACTTCGGCATCTGCCTGGGCTTGCAATGCGCCGTCATCGAGTTTGGCCGCAACGTCGCCGGTCTGGAAGACGCCAACAGCACCGAGATGGACCGCAATTGCCGTCATCCCGTCGTCTGCATGTTGGACGACCAGTACCAGGTCACGCACCTGGGCGGCACCATGCGGCTCGGCTCGTATCCTTGCATATTGGCCGAGGAGAGCCGGGCCAGGGAAGCCTACGGCAGCGGCGAAGCGCACGAACGGCATCGGCATCGCTACGAGTTCAACAACCAGTATCGGGCGCAGTTCGCGGCCCACGGCATGAAGGTGACGGGCACCAGTCCCGACGGCAAGCTGGTGGAAGTGGTCGAACTGCAAGATCATCCGTGGTTCGTGGCGGTGCAGTGCCACCCGGAGTTCAAGTCGAAGCCGACGCAGGCGCACCCGCTGTTCCGGGACTTCGTCGGCGCTGCCCTGCGGCACCGGGCCGTCCGCAAGGAGGACGCCGCCC
>JBBSES010000334.1:0-5670 GCA_038239465.1 Gemmatales bacterium | reverse complement strand
CGCGCTCGGGGCGCTTACGCTACCCCGCTCGCCATGTCGCGGCTAAACGGGTTGTCCTTCCGCGTCGCTCCGTTACCATGACAAGGGCATCTCAATCCAGCACCACACCCGGCCGCCGGAGTCCTCCGCACCATGTTTCGCAACTGGCGCTTGCTCGGCGTCGTCGTTCTCGTGGCCGTCCTCGCTTCCGTCGATTTGTTGTTCTCGCGCGGCGCTTTCTCCGGGTCGATACCCCAGCGGGCGCCGAAGCTCGTCGTGCTGGTGGTCTTCGACCAGTTGCGCGGCGACTATCTCGAACGCTGGCGCGACCTGTTTTGCGACGGCGGTTTTCGTCGCTTGCAGGACGAGGGCGCGTACTTTCGAAACTGCCACTATCCCTACGGCAACACCGTGACGGGGCCGGGCCATGCGTCGATGCTGACCGGCTGTTCGCCCAATCGTCACGGCATCGTCGGCAACGACTGGTACGAGCGCGGCGTTGGCCAGGTCTATTGCGTCGGCTCGCCGCGCGACGAACAGATTCCGCCGGCCCTGACCGACGTGGGTAAAGACGGCAAACGCCTGGGCCGCGTGGGCGGCATCTCGCCCGAACACATGACGGCGCCGACCTTAGGCGACGCGCTCAAGGACGCGACGGGCAGCCGCGGCAAGGTCGTGGCCCTGTCGTTCAAGGACCGCTCGGCGGCGCTGCCGGGAGGCAAACATCCCGACGCCTGCTACTGGTTCGACAGCGGCATCGGCCTCTTCGTGACGAGTACTTACTACCGCGGCCGATTGCATCCGTGGGTCAGCGAATACAACGCCACCCGGCCCGCCGACGCCTTCTTCGGCAAGCCGTGGACGCGGTTGCGCACCGATATCAATTACGACTGGTTCAGCGGTCCCGACGAGGTGGAGGGTGAGGGCCGCGGCAACAACCAGGGTCGTACCTTTCCCCACGACATGACCGGCGGCGCCAAGGCGCCGGGCAAATCTTACTACGAGGCGCTGTACAACACGCCGTTCGGCAATGAAGTGCTTCTCGGCCTGGCGAAGAAGGCCATCGACGCGGAGCAACTTGGCGCCGGCCCGATGCCCGACTTGCTCAGCGTCAGCTTCTCCTGCAACGATCCGGTCGGCCATACCTGGGGACCGGACTCGCACGAAGTCCTCGATACAACCTTGCGCTCCGACCTGCTCCTGCGCGACTTGCTCAACTTCCTGGACGACCGCGTCGGCCGCGACAACTACGTCCTCGCGCTGACGGCGGACCACGGCGTCTGTCCGTTGCCCGAGGTGAGCCAGTCGCGCGGCGTCGAGGCAGCGCGTTTAGGGGATGGCTTGTTGAAAGGTGGCGCCGAGGCATTTCTCGCGGAAAAGTACGGCACCACGGGCCATGCCGCCAAGTGGATCGAAGGCACGGCCGGCGGCTGGATCACCCTCAATCGCAAGCTCATTCAAGAGCAACGGCAAGACCCGGCCGCCGTGGAAGAGGAACTCGCGCGTTGGCTGCGCCGTCAACCTGGCGTCCAGGCGGTCTACACCAACGCGCAGTTGTCGAGAGACAGCATGGCCTACGACGCCGTGGGCCAACGCATGAGGCGGTCGTATTACCCGCCCCGCAGCGGCGACCTGGCCGTCGTCTCGAAACCGTACTATCTCTTCGTCGGCCCCTTCACCACTGGTACCACGCATGGCACGCCGCATTCCTACGACACGCATGTGCCGCTCCTGGTCTATGGGCCGGGCGTGATGGGCGGCCCGCGCGACGAGGCGGTGACGCCGCAAGCCATCGCGGCGATCTTCGCGCATTTCCTCGGCATCGCGCCGCCGGCCAAGGCGGAAGCGCCGGTGCCCGAGACGCTGTTTTAGTTCGCGTGTGACGTGGATTAGTAGCATCCCCTTCGGCTACACTGGAGAAAAACAGAGGAATGGGATCATGCCTGCCGTGCCTTTCGAAGTGTTAGGGACCGTGTTGACCGATGGCAGCCTGGAGATGGACCAAAAGCTGAATGTGCCGCCCGGTCGGGTCAAGGTGCGCGTCGAAACGGTGGGGGGACAGGACATACCCGCTGAGGGCGTGCTGGAGTTCGTCGAGCGCGCCCGTCGAGAACTGGAGGCGGCGGGGCACAAGTTCATGAACGACGAGGAAGTGACCGCGTGGCTTGAGGAACTGCGTGCCGACGACGGTCGCATTGAGGAGATTTATCGGCAAGCCGAGCAGCAACAAGGCCGCTTAGGACTGCAGTCGTGCTGATATATTGCGACAGCGTTATTGTAATCTATCTATTGGATACTATCGGTCCCTTCCAAGCACGCGCGCAGGCGCGAATCGCGGCGTTGCGAGCGGCAGGGGATCGGATTGCCGGCAGCGACTTGGTCCGACTGGAATGCCGGGTGAAGCCGCTTCGCAATGGAGATACTACCTGCCTGAACCAATTCGACGGCATCTTCGCCCTACCCGATGTGAGCGTCGTGCCATTGACGACCGCCGTGTACGACCGGGCGACTCTCTTGCGAGCGACCCGCAACTTCAAGTTGGGCGACGCCATTCATCTGGCCGCCGCCATCGAAGGCGGTTGTGGCTTGTTCCTCACGAACGACGCTCGGCTGAGCCGTTGCTCGGAGATTTCCGTCGAGGTTCTACCCTGACTGCTTAGCGGCCGCGCCAAGGGATACACGCAAAGAGCGACCGTGCCAATTCATCCCGCTGGCTCCCTCCTCTTTTTGCGTTCTCATCCACCAAAATTCCCTTTTCCCTTGCCCGCCCACTTCGGGTATCATTTCCTTACTTACCCGCCTTCGACCTCACCTTGTCCGCAGGGGATGCCGTATGTTGAACTTCCTCAGCAAGAAAGGCGTCGAGTTCTGCGACGGCCTGACGCGCCGCGACTTCCTGCGCGTCGGCGCCCTGTCCGCCGGTGCCGTGGGTCTGAACCTCGCTGATATCGCCCGCATTCAAGGGGCGGCCAAGTCGGACGATATCAACTGCATCCTGCTCTTCCTGGTGGGCGCTCCCAGCCACCTCGACACCTGGGACTTGAAGCCCGCCGCGCCCGACACGGTGCGCGGGCCGTTCAAGCCGATCAAGACCAACGTCTCGGGCATCGAGATTTGCGAGCATCTGCCGCTGATGGCGAAGATGGCGGATCGCTACGCGCTGATTCGCTCGGTGCATCACAAGGCGGCGCCAATCCACGAGACGGGCCACCAGATGATGCAGACCGGCTACCTGTTCCGCGGTGGCCAGGAGTATCCGCACTACGGCAGCGTGGTGTCGCAGCTGCGCGGCCGCAAGGCGGGGGGACTGCCGCCGTTCGTCGTGCTGCCGGGACCGATCGGCAACACCGGCGTCAGCGTCAGCCACGGTCAGGGGGCCGGCTACCTCGGCGCCAAACACGAACCGTTCTTCCTGCGCGGCGACGCCGCCGACAAGGCGTTCAAGATCAGCGACCTGCAAGCACCGCCCGGCATCGACCCGGCCCGCTTGAAGTCACGCAAGGAACTCCTCGACGCCATCGACGGCGCCCACCGCGCCTTCGACGCCACCGAGGATATCCGTTCGCGCGACAACGCCTACGAGCAAGCCTTCGGGATGATCTTCGCCGAAAAGGCAAAGAAGGCGTTCGACATCGCCAGCGAGGACGAGAAGCTGCGGGCCCGCTATGGCCGCAACACCTTCGGCCAATCGTGCCTCCTCGCTCGCCGCCTGGTGGAAAATGGCGTCCGCCTGGTGACGGTCAACATGTTCGACACCGTCTTCAACGAGATCACGTGGGACTGCCACGCCGACGGCGGCGGCCTCGCGGTACGGCTCGACGACTACGCCGAGACGCTGTGCCCGATGTTCGACCTGGCCTACACCGCCTTGCTCGACGATTTGAAGACGCGCGGCATGTTGGACAACACGCTCGTCCTGGCGATGGGCGAATTCGGCCGCACGCCGCAGCTGAACGCCCGCGGCGGCCGCGACCACTGGCCCGGCGCCTGGACCGTTTTGTTCGCCGGCGGCAAGGTCAAGGGCGGGCAAGTCATCGGCGCCAGCGACAAGAACGGCGCCGAGCCGCGTGACCGGCCCGTCAGCCCCGACATGATCGCCGCCTCCGTTTACAAGGGCATGGGCATCGACCTCAACGAACGGCTCCCGGGGCCGGAGAATCGGCCGCTGCCGATCATCGAAGCCGAGCCGGTGGACGAGTTGTTTCGGAGTTAGGTAAAGCATCGTCTTGTTTACGTTTCGCGTCCTCCGCGAAACGTAAACAAGACGATGCGCGGGCCGCGCATGCAACCGACCGCCCTCGACATCCTGTACGAAGACAACCACTGCCTTGCCGTCCACAAGCCGAGTGGCTGCGTCAGCACGCACTTCCAGGGAGGCGAAGAGACGCTCGACCGCGTCGTCAAACGCTACCTCAAGGACAAGTATCAAAAGCCCGGCAACGTCTTCCTCGGCATCGTCCACCGCCTCGACCGGCCGGTGTCAGGCGTGCTGCTGTTCGCGCGGACGAGCAAGGCGGCCGCCCGGTTGTCGGAGCAATTCCGCGAAGGCACCGTCGAGAAAACCTATTGGGCCGTGGTCGAGGGCGAGGTGGCCAGCGTCGCCGGCAGCCTGGAAGACTGGCTCCTCAAGGACAAGGAACGCGGCCGCGTCGATGTCGTCGAGCCGGGCACCAAGGGGGCGAGACAAGCATTGCTGCATTATCAGATACGCGCCACGCACGGCGGCCTCAGCTGGGTCGAATTGCGGCCGCAGACGGGACGCACCCATCAATTGCGCGTGCAGCTGGCGCATCATGGCCATCCTATTTTCGGCGACGCGAAATATGGCTCGGTGCATACCTTCGACCGGGCCGTGGCGCTCCATGCCCGCGCGCTGACGTTCCTGCATCCGGTGCGCTACGAGCCGATCGCGTTGAAGGCCGACCTGCCCCGGCCGTGGCGCGGCCGCTTCGCTTATCTTTTCAAGGACGCGCCGCCATGAGCGATGATCTCCTCGCGCGCATCCGCGCCATCATTCAGGAAGACGTCGGCAACCGCGGCCTGCGTACCGATCCAGACGATAATTTGATTACCGCGTGCGCCGACGACTTCGCCGCCGCTTGCAAGCATCTGGCTCATCATCCACAGCCGGCCGTCGGCATCGTCACCGGCTTCTACATCCCCGCCGAGCGCTGCGGCGAAACCGACGGCCCGCTCGGCGCCGTGTTTCTGGCGCGGGCATTGGCCGCGCTTGGCATCAAGACATGGTTACTCGTCGATGCGTTCGTCGCGCCGGCGCTGGAAGCGGGCATCGGCATCGCCGGCCTGCGCAAAACCGTACCCGTCGTGACCTTGCCGTCGGCGGCCGCGTTCGAGACGCTATCGCCGGAAATCTACTGGGACGAAGTGAGCGCGCGCACGGGGCCGCTGACGCACCTTGTCGCCATCGAACGGGCCGGCCCGAGTCACACGCCGGAATCGCTAGAAGGCCAGGGGACGAGACGCGCTTACGAGGAAGCCGTGCCTGGGGAGCATCACGACCGCTACCACACGATGCGCGGCATCGATATCACACCGCACATGAGTCCGGCCCATTTGCTCTTCGAGGCGGCCGCTCGGAAACAAGCCGGCGTGACCACCATCGGCATCGGCGACGGCGGCAACGAGATTGGCATGGGCAAAATCGCCTGGGAGGTTATCAAGCGCAACGTG
>JBBSES010000333.1:0-5673 GCA_038239465.1 Gemmatales bacterium | reverse complement strand
GCTTCGCCATCATCTCGGCCGCACGTGCCTGATGTGCTGCTCCGGTCGAGCAACCGGTCAACACCTTCAGATGCTTCGGCTTGGGGTGATCGGGCTTGAGCCCGAGCGTGCGGGTCGCTTCTTCAGCCCAGGCGAAGTAGCGTTCGACCAGCGCGTCCTCCGTGACTAGCCCTTCGAGGGCGACCGGATCCCACACGCCCCATGCTGGCTTCGCAACCGGCTCGCGGAAGGTGTAGCGCCCGTGTGGAACGCGGAACATCGCCCGCCCGGCGCTGACGGCGGTCGGGAGCGTGTGCTTCCATGCGGCGGCGGTCCTCCCTATTGCCCCCGGAAGTACCAGTTGGCGGCGAAAAGGGCAAGACGGGGTCGGAGGGCGCGTAATGGGGATCGACCGTTGAGGATTCGTGCCCGCGAAAAAAGCGTCGAGGCTTGCAAATCCATTGCAAGCCTCGACGCTCGGTTTGTTTCGGTGGAAACTTCGTCCATTACGCACGGCGGCTTGAACCGAGCGCCATGCCCAGAACGAAGCCGGCGGCTATGGCGCCGCAAAGCACGGCGGCCGGGTTTCGGCGCACGAAAATGGTCAACTCCGCGTTGTACGTCTCGGCGCGCTGCGAAACTTCGCCTCCGAAGTCTTCGGCCGCCTGCGTCGACGTATCCCAGGCACGCACGGTGGCGTCGCGGGAGCCTTCCCAAGCCTGCTGCGTGGCGCCGGCGACCGCGCTGGCGGCGTCTTTGACCCCTCGCTGCGCCGAGCGGGCCGTATCGGCCACGGCGGATGACAGGTCGCTCGCCTTGTCCTTGATCGTATCGAGGACGCCTTCGGGCTTCGGGGGGGTCATGGTGCTGCCGTGGTTGTGCTGGTTCATGGATAATACCTCCTATTGGATGAATCCGCTCATAGCTCAGTGATGGAATATGCAACATGCGTGCCGACGAGCTTATCGAAACGGGATGCCGTTCGCGTTCGCGTTGATCGGCGCGCGGGCCTCCTTGCTTTAGGCGTGTGCCAATTGCCGCCACGTCTTGGCGGTCATCTCGAAGCCATAGTGTTTCCCGGCTTTCTTGATTTTGGCGAACCCTTGCTGTCGATCGTCCGCCGAAACGTCGTCCACCTGATTGAACCGAGCCAGAGCGTTCCGCGCCTGCTTGGCATCGGTGAGAGGTTCTTTGCGCTACTTGGGGAAGGCGAAGACGCGATCGGGCAGATCGCTTTGCCTGGTCGAGACCCCGTGTTTTTCGTGGGGTTTCCACGTCGCTCTTTTACGCATGGCGCAACCTCATCGCAGAGGGCAGCCACGACACGCGGCCTCTTCCGTGGGGAAGATAGGCAAGAGGCGTGCCGAAGCATGGCGAGATTGGAGCGACGAAGAAAGGCGGCGAGTCATAGAATAACCGGGGAGGACCACGACCATGACGCGACCGCACCGTCTCTATGTGGGCACGATCGGCGAGGGGCTATGGCGCAGCCTCGACGGCGGCGAGACGTTTCGCCGCGCCAGCGACGGCATGTTCGTCGAATGCCACGTCCGCGCCCTGGCCGTCGATCCGCGCCAGCCGCGGGCCCTTTGGCTCGGCAGCGAACAGGGGCTGTTCCGCAGTCTCGACGGCGCCGACAACTGGCAGCGCGTCGATTCGCCGCTCAATGGCCGGCAAATCTGGTCGTTGCTGTTGTCGCCGCTCAATCCCGATTTGATCGTCGTCGGCACCTGTCCGTCGCGGCTGTTTCGCTCGGCCGACGCCGGCCTCACTTGGACAGAAGCCGACGCCGGGCTGCGCACCGATTGCCCGCGCATCCTGCACACGCGCGTCACGGCTTTGGTTGCCGACCCGGTCGATCCCGACAGCCTCTGGGCCGGCGTCGAGATCGATGGCGTCTGGCACAGCCGCGACGGCGGCCGGGTTTGGCAACGGATCGGCACCGGCCTCAGTTCGCAGGACATCCACGCCTTGGCCATCGTTCCCGGCGCGAAGGGACCGAAGCGCCTGCTCGCCAGCACCAACAATGACCTGAACGTAAGTCTCGACGACGGCCAAACCTGGCAGCCGTTGGACGTGGGCCGGTCGCTGCCGTGGCCCTATTGCCGCGGCTTGGCCCAAAAGGTCGGACAACCAGAGACGGTATTCATGGGCAACGGCGACGGCCCGCCCGGCAGCGTCGGCCTGGTGGCGCGATCCACGGATGGCGGCCAGACATGGACCGCCGCCGACATGCCCGGCCGCGCCAACAGCACCATCTGGAACTTCGCCGTCCACGCCGCCGACCCGGATTTAATCTACGCCAGCAGTGTCAGCGGCCTGGTCTATCGGTCGAGCGATAGCGGCGCGTCGTGGATTCGTCTGCCGCGCGAGTTCGGCGAAATCCGCGCGCTCGCCTGGGCGCCCAACGAATGACGCCTCATCGGCTTGCCGTTTCGCTCCGACTATGCCGGCTATACGGCCGGATCTTAGCGCGAGACAGCGAATTGTCGCCTCTTCATCGTCTGGCTTTTCGGACCGACTGGTTAAAATGGTCAAGGACGGCAAACCATTCCGGGGATTCCACCCATGTCGGCTCCCGTCATTACGGCACCCCCCGCCCTTGCGCTCAATCATCCCCCGCTGCAACGGCGCATTAATCAGTTGCGCGTCACCGATAACGTCACTAATTGGTACTACTTGGCCCGCGAATGGCTGGTCACGGGACTGGCCATCGGCCTGACGATCGCCTTTTACCAGTATCGAGAGCGTTGGGATTTGCCCTGGGCGCTGAACGTGCCCGTGACGCTGCTGGCCGTCGTCGTCATCGGCGCCTGCCAGCATCGGCTGACCAATCTGGCCCACGAGGCCAGCCATTACATGCTGTTCCGAAACCGCCTGCTCAACGAGGCGGTCTCCGACTGGTTCTGCCTGTTTCCGCTGTGGAGCAGCACGCACATCTATCGGCTGCAACATTTGGCGCACCATCAGTTCGTCAACGACCCGGAGCGCGATCCCGACGTCAGCCAGATGGCGGCGAGCGGCCATCGCTTCGACTTCCCCATGACCCCGCGCCGCTTCGTCTGGGAAGTCGTCGTTAAGCAATTCCTCTGGCTGCCCAAGCTGTTCGAGTACATTCGCGTCCGCGCCCAGTACAACGCGACCGGCGGCGGCAGCGGGCCGTTCTTGCCCAAGGGGCCGCGCTCGAAACTACTCGTCCGCGTCGGCATCGCCTACCTGGCGACGATGGCGCTGAGCTTGACGGCGCTAACGCTGCACGGCGATTCCCTGCTCCTCGCCCTCGTGCCGGCAATCCAGTGGGCCGGCGTCATGACCTTCTACGCTCTCGTACCCGAACGGCACTTCCTCAAGAGCCTGGTCAAGTGCGACATCCCGCCTCGATATATGACCTTCATGCGCATCAGCCATCTCACGCTGGCGTTCGCAGGTATTGCCTGGCTGACGCACCTGACGGGGCAACCCTGGGCGCTCTATTACTTCCTGCTCTGGCTGGTGCCGTTGTTCACGACCTTTTCCTTCTACATGATCCTGCGCCAGGTGGTGCAGCATGGCAACGCGGGGCAGGAACGGCTGACCAACACGCGCATCTTCCACGTCCATCGCCTGATTCAGCTGGCCGTCTTCCCGCTGGGCATGGACTATCACTTGCCCCATCACATGTTCCCGCTCGTGCCCCACTATCGACTGCGGCAGCTGCACGCCCTTCTGCTGGAGACGGACGAATACCGCCGGGAATGCACGGTGGTGGAGGGGTACTTCTTTCCCAAAGAGCGGCCGCCGATGCAGCCGACGGTCCTCGACTTGATGGCGCGCGATATCCGCGCGCGCGAAACGTAAACAAATCCCCACTGGTTCGGCGTCCCCCTGCCTGCCTTGATTTAACCCCGGATCAACACTACAATTTCACAGGGACAGCCGGGTAAGCACCTTCAGCATCGCGGGAACTCCAACCTCGAGACCCCTTTTTTTCAGGCTCTCCCTCCGGGGAAGTTCGGAGCGCGAAGCGCGCCATTCGGAGCATAAGCCATTGACGCGCTCCGCATTCCGCGCTACGAGTTCCGCGCTCCGAGACGACACCGATCAAACAACCACGTGGTTCTCCCGGCCTCGGACGTCGGCGCCCTTGGCCCCGCCCCTGACCGGGAATGTCGGAGACGGCTGGAATGTACGAACGCTTTACCGACCGTGCTCGTAAGGTGATGCAGCTGGCCAACCAGGAGGCCCAGCGCTTCAACCACGAGTACATCGGCACCGAACACATCCTCTTGGGCCTCGTCAAGGAAGGCTCCGGCGTGGCCGCCAATGTCCTCAAGAACCTGGACATCGACCTTCGCAAGATCCGCCTGGAAGTGGAGAAGATCGTCCAGTCCGGGCCCGACATGGTCACGATGGGGCCGCTGCCCCAGACCCCGCGGGCCAAAAAGCGCCTCGAGGACTCCATCGAAGAGGCACGCAACCTCACCCCCACCTCCGTAGGCACGGAACACCTGCTGCTGGGCCTCTTGCGCGAGCAGGAGGGCGTGGCCGCCCAGGTCCTGATGAACCTCGGGCTGAAGCTGGAAGACGTGCGCGAGGAGGTACTGAACTTGCTGGGGCACAACATGGACTCGGGCGAAAGCGGCGGCGGCGGCGGCGGCGGCGGCGAACGGACGGCCGCCAAGGGTAAGTCGAAAACCCCCGCCCTCGATAGCTTCGGACGCGATCTCACGGAACTGGCCCGGCAAGCCAAGCTCGACCCGGTCATCGGCCGGGCCAACGAGATCGAACGCGTCATTCAGGTGCTCAGCCGCCGCACCAAGAACAATCCCGTTCTGCTCGGCGAGGCCGGCGTCGGCAAGACCGCCATTGTCGAAGGCCTGGCGCAGCTCGTCGTCGATAGCAACGTCCCGGAACTGCTCCGAGACCGGCGCATCGTCGTCCTCGACCTCGCCATGATGGTTGCCGGCACCAAGTATCGCGGCCAGTTCGAGGAACGCATTAAGGCCGTCATGAACGAGGTGCGTCGCGCCAAGAACACCATCCTCTTCATCGACGAATTGCACACGCTCGTCGGCGCCGGCGGCGCGGAAGGCGCCATTGACGCCTCCAACGTCCTCAAGCCCGCGCTGGCCCGCGGCGAAATCCAGTGCATCGGCGCCACCACGCTCGACGAGTACCGCAAGTACATCGAGAAGGACGCCGCCCTGGCCCGTCGCTTTCAGGAAATCATCGTCAACCCGCCGACCAAGGACGAGACGATCGAAATCCTTCGCGGCCTGCGCGACCGCTATGAAGCGCATCATCGGGTGCAGATCAAGGACGAGGCGCTGGCCGCCGCCGTCGAGCAGTCCGACCGCTACATCAGCGGCCGTTGCCTGCCCGACAAGGCCATCGACGTCATCGACGAGGCCGGCGCCCGCGTTCGCCTGAAAGCCATGACCCGGCCGCCCGACCTGAAGGAAATCGACGGCCAAATCGAGCAGCTGAACCAGGAGAAAGAAGCCGCCGTCGCCGAGCAGGACTTCGAGAAGGCCGCCCACCTGCGCGACCAGGCCGATAAGCTCAAGAAGAAGAAGGAAAACGTCACCCGCGAATGGCGCGAGAAGTCTAAGGAAATCGATGGCGTGGTGGACGAAGAAGTGATCGCTGAGGTCATCAGCAAGATGACCGGCGTGCCGCTGAAGCGCCTCGAAGACAACGAAACGATGCGCCTTC
>JBBSES010000332.1:0-5676 GCA_038239465.1 Gemmatales bacterium | reverse complement strand
ATCGATTACCCTGTAATTCCACCACCGCCTTTCTGACGCCCGTGTTGCGCAATATCGGCCGCCCGTTGACGCCCGATCAAATCTTGATCGGCAAGCCTCGCGCCTTATACGCCGATACCCAACAGCTGCTCAACGAAGTGGCCGAGGGACGCGAATCCGCCGAAGCCGTTCTCGCCGACACGATGCGGACGCTCGTTCAAATGCGCGACGCGCGTCTGGCCCGACTCGCTCAATTACAGTCCGAACTGCGGGCTGGCGTTGAGGCTTTGCCTCTATCATCGGAAGACATCGTAACATTGCTCCGGCAGCACCTTGCCTGCAAGCATTCCAGCCGATTACCCGTGTTAGTGGTCGCGGCCGCGTACCAAGCAATCGCCGACCGATGGGGCGAGCGATGTTTGCCACTGCAATCCCACAACGCCGCCGACGAACAAACCGGCGCTATCGGAGACGTGGAGATCACGCTGCAAAACGACGATCAGGTTCGCACCGTTTACGAGATGAAGCAGAGAGTCGTGACCGTGGACGACCTCGATCGGGCCGTGCAAAAGGTGGCCGGCCTTTCGCATCGGATCGACAATTACGTCGTCATCACCACCGACCGCATAGACGCGGCGGCCGCCGAATACGCAGCCACTCTTTACGAGTCCACGGACGGAACCGAGTTCGTCATTCTCGACTGCCTCGGCTTCGTAAGGCATTTCCTCCATCTCTTCCACCGTCGGCGTATCGAATTTTTGGATGCGTATCAATCGCTTCTGTTGGATCAGCCGGACAGTTCCGTCGGATTGGCTTTGAAAGAAGCGTTTCTCATCCTCCGCAAGACGGCGATTGCAGGCGGTCAATCATAAGGCCATATGGAGCGACCATGCCTCCCACTATCATCCAAGGCCGCCTCGCCGATATCGACGGCGTCCGCGTCGGCCAACTCGCCATCGACGGCGGCTTGATTGTCGCCCTTGGGCCGAACCTCGGTCCCCCCGACCATGCCTTCGGCGACGATTGCCTCATCTTCGCCGGCATGGGCGATATCCACATCCATGCCCGCGAGGACGTGACTGGCCGCGAGGTTTACAAAGAATCGTTCGCTACCGTGTCCGCGGCGGCGCTTCATGGCGGCGTCGTCCACGTCGCCGACATGCCGAACAACCCGGCGGCGCCGGTGGACGAGGCAACCTACGAAGCCAAGGAACGCCTCGTCGCCGGCCAGTCGCTGCCCATCGTCGTCACGCTCTACGCCGGCATCGGTCCCGGCACGCGGCCATTGGAACGCTCCGTCCCCTATAAGGCCTACATGGGGCCGAGCGTTGGCGACTTGTACTTTCGCAGTCTGGAGGAATTGGACCGCACGCTGGAGGCGTATCGCGGCCAGGAGGTCAGCTTTCATTGCGAGGATCCCGCGCTCCTCGAACAGCACCAACGGGCCGCGACGCACGAGGAGCGCCGGCCACCCGAGTGCGAACTGAGCGCCACCCGCTTTGCCCTGGCGATGATCGAGAAGCACGCGCTACGCGGCAAATTATGCCATTATTCGGTGGCCGAGGGGTTGCCGCTCATCCGCGCCGCCAAGGCCAAGGGTCTGCCCGTGACCGCCGAAGTGACGCCGCATCACGTCTTCTTCGACACGTCCACGCTGACCGACGCCAATCGGCCCTGGATGCGCATGAACCCGCCGCTACGAAGCCCGGCCGATCGCGCCGCCATGCTGGAAGCGTTGCGCGACGGCACGGCCGACTATCTGGCGACCGACCATGCGCCGCACACCGTCGCCGAGAAGGAGCAGGGCATCTCGGGCCAGCCGCACCTCGATACCTATGGCCCTTTCGTCACCTGGCTTCTGGTGGAGCAGGGATTTACTCCCGAGCGCGTGGCCGCTCTCTGTTCCGCCAACCCCGGCGCCTTCGTCAATCCCTATCAGCCCGTCGGTCATGGCCGGCTGCTGCCCGGTTTCGCTGGCTCGCTCACTGTCCTGAATCTGCGCCGGCCGACGACGGTGCGCCGCGAGGATATCCGCTCGCGCTGCGGCTGGAGTCCGTTCGAGGGGATGACGTTTCCTGGTAGCGTGGAAGCGGTTTTCGTGCGCGGGAAGCGCGAAACGCAAACAAGCTTTGTCGCTGCCCCGAAAAATAGCTGGCGAGCGGGGGCGTAAGCCCCCTTCGAAATCACACACAGGGGGCGTACGCCCCCCGCTCGCCAAGCAAGTACTGGCTAAACGAGGTTTTCGATGACGCGCATCGTCCGCCACGGTCCGTAGACGAAGCGCGCCAGGAATACGAACGCCAGCGCGATCACATAAGATGTCGCCGCCGCCCACGCGGCATAGAGGCCCCAGCCATACGCATACGATGCCCAGGCCGGCGCCACCATGAGCGGCCACGCCAGCGCCACGGACGCCGCCGAGACGAAGACCGTGTCGCCCGCGCCGCGCAGCGCGAAGGCGAACACCATGTTCATGCTGTCGAACAGGCAATAGATCGCCACGAAGCGCAACAGCGTCGGCACCAGGGCGGCGACGGCGGCGTTCTCCGTCGGTCCCGTGCCGCTGAACAAAGCCATCAGCGAACCGGGTAGCCCGATATAGAGCAACGCCACCGCGGCCATGTAGGCCCAGCCGACCCAGAAGCCGATCCATGTCGTCCGCTCCGCCAGGTCGGGCCGATTCTCGCCTAGTCGCTGTCCCACCAGCACCGATACACCCTGACTTAATCCCAGAGTCGGCATCACCGCGATCAGGTTCAGAGTGAAGGTGATGCTCGTCGCTTCCAGTTCGGTCTTGCCCAGGTTGCCGACCAGGAGGACGAACACGGTGAAGGCCAGGGCGTCCAGCGACACCTGCACGCCGCTGGGCAGCCCGAAGCTCAGGAGTCGGCGCATCAGGTCGGCGTCGAAGCGCCAACCATCCATGACGTGAAATGTCGCCCGGTCTTTATCGCGGAACAGGAGCCACAATCCCAGTAGCGCCGAGGTGCTGGTGCCGACGACCATGCCCCAGCCGGCGCCGGCGATGCCGATGGCCGGGAAGCCGCAGACGCCGTAAATCCAGGCGTAACTGAATAGCCCCGTGACGATCAGGCCGGCGACCTCGATGGCGAGGACCACGCGGCTGAGGCCTCGGCCAGCGAAATAACTGTTTACCGAAGCCACGATCAGCATCGGCAGGGCGGCGAAGCAGAGGCAGCGGAAGTAGACGATTTCCAACTGGCGCAGTTCATCGGCGTGGCCCGCCAGGCCGACGAGCGCGTCGGCGAAAAACCACAAGCCCATGAAGGCGATCCCGGAGGGGACGCTGAAATAGAGCGCTTGCCACACGGCCGGGCCGACGCGCTCCGGCCGGCCGGCGCCGACGTATTGCGCGACGAACGTCGTCGCATAGGCCGCCGTGGCTTGCAGGAGACTGAACGGCGTCCAAAAGAGCAGGGCCGCCGACATGGTGGCGCCCACCACTGGGTCGGCGCCGCCCGCCTGCCAGCTGAGCAAGACGCGGTCGAGCGTGATTTGTAGCGTCCAAACGCTGCTGCTCAGGATGAAGGGCCACGACAGGCGCAGCAGTTCGCCGCCGCCGCCGGGTTCGGCCCACGATCGCCGCCAGCGCGCGAGCGCGGCTCCCCACGGGGAAGAGACCGAGGGAGTTTCGGGCATGGCATCGCCTCAAAAGAGAAAAGCCCGTCCTCGGGACGGGCGTGCATTCGGGGATGACACCGGCGGCGCGGCGCGGGTTCGGCGGCGAGGGAGGACGCGAAACGGCAAGCCGGGGGCGTATCAGTTCCTTATAGTATTCCCGGAGCCGGTTCGCGGGAACCGGCCCGTTTCTCGGCGCCTGCGACTGCCTACGATGAAGCCGATTGATCTGACCTATCGCTTCGATCCCGATCGGCCCGATCCCCGGCTCATGCCCGCGGACGCGCGGCAAGCGCGCGAACTGCTCGAAGAGGGCAACCGGCTTTTCGCCCGCTGGATCGAGGCGTGCCGAGCCAGCCGCGACAGCACGACCGAACCGCCGTCGTTCCTGGTGGCGTGCGGCGCGCACGACCTCGGCCTGCCCAGCCCGGAAGGGATCGCCGCCCGGCAAGCTCCCTTCGCGGTGCTTTTGGGATGTTCCGACGCGCGCGTGCCGGCCGAGGCCATATTCGGCCAGCCGCGCAACAACCTGTTCACCGTCCGCGTGGCCGGCAACGTCCTCGCCGACGAGTGCCTCGGCAGCATCGACTTCGCCTTGCACACGATGCGCGACAGCGTCCGCCTCGTCGTCGTCCTGGGACATACGGGGTGCGGCGCCGTCACCGCCGCCGTCGATACCTATCTGAACCCGTGGGACTACCTGGCGACCGCCTATAGCCTCGGGTTGCGTTCCATCATCGACCGTATCGGCTCCGCCGTGCGCCAGGCGGCGCGCGCCCTGGAAACCGTCGCCGGCCGCGACGTGGCGAGCCGACCCGGCTACCGCGAGACACTCATCGACGTATCGGTATTCGTCAATGCGATGCAGTCGGCCTACAAGCTGCAAATGGAACTGGAGCGCTCGAGCCGCGAACACGTGCGAACGGTCTTCGGCGTCTTCGATCTGGTGACGCACCGCCTGAAAACGGCCCCGCCGCGCGAGGGCGGCGTCCGCGAGGTGGTGCTGGCCGACGCTCCGGCCGACCTGCGCGAATTTGAAGAATTGGCCCTGCGCGTGGCCCATGAGGCGGTGCCGCGCTGAAAGTGGTGGTCAGTGGTCAGTTGCTAGATGATTTGTCTCCAACCCACGGACAACGGACCACTGACTGCTGACATCCATGAAACTCCCCTTCGCCTCACTCCAGCTGCAAGCCCCCGTGCTGCGCCGCCTGCGCTGGATCATCCTGGCCATGGCGCTCTACAGCACCGCCGTCGCCTTCTATGACGACATCGTTTTGAAAGACGTCGTCACCATCAAGCCCAACCTGCACGCCCTGCTCGGCACCGGCCTCGGCATCCTCCTCGTCTTCCGCACCAATACCGCTTACGACCGCTGGTGGGAAGGACGCAAGGCCTGGGCGCAGCTGCTGGCCGACACGCGCAACCTGACCTTCAAAATCCGCGCCCTGGCGAAAGTATCCCCCGACGAGGCGCATCAGTTTGGCCGGCTCTTGATCGGTTTCGCTCGGGCATTGAAGGAACATTTGCGCGAGGGGGTAAGCGAGGGACAAGTATCCGTCATTCGCTACAAGCCCGGCACGCACGTGCCCAGCCTCCTGGCCGCCCAGATCCGCGCCCGCGTCGGCGAATGGCGCCGCGACGGCAAGATCGACAACACCGAGGACATCCTGCTCGACGTGCATACGCGCGCGCTCATCGAGGTGTGCGGCACCTGCGAGCGCATTCGCCGGTCGCCGCTGGGGCCGTCGTACCGCGCGTTCATCGTGCAAAGTCTTTTCCTCTACCTGGCCACCCTCCCCTGGGGCCTGATCGAAGACTTCAACTTCTGGACCATCCCCCTGGCGACGGCCATCTGCTATTTGCTCGTCAGCCTGGAGTGCATCGCCGAGGAAGTGCAAGAACCGTTCGGCCGTCATGAGGACGATATCCTCCTCGACGATTTGTGCCAGAGTATCGAAGCGTCGGTGAAGGAGTTGTTGCCGGCGCCCTAGTGCAGTGTCAAGGCTTGACTTTAGGGTCGCGGGGCTGAATTCTGGCGAATTCAGCTACGGGGGTCGT
>JBBSES010000331.1:0-5687 GCA_038239465.1 Gemmatales bacterium | reverse complement strand
TCAGCGAGGCCGACGGACTTTCCGGCGTGACGATCGACCGCTACGATCAGTGGCTCGTCGTGCAGTTCACGTCGTTGGGATTGGCGCAGCGGCGGGCGCATTTCGTCGATGCCCTGGTAGCGTTGGTGAAACCTGCCGGCATCTATCAGCGCACCGAACGGGGCATTGGCCGTCTCGAAGGGCTGGAAACGCAGGACGAATTGCTCTGGGGCGAAGTGCCGGCCGAACCGGTGGTCATCCACGAAAACGGCCTGCGCTTTCTCGTCCACATCACGGAAGGGCAGAAGACGGGCTATTACCTCGACCAGCGCGACAACCGCCGGGCCGTGGCGAAACTGGCGCGCGGCCGCCGCGTGCTCGACGCCTTCTGCTATAGCGGCGGCTTTGGCATCCACGCCGCCCGCGCCGGCGCCCGCGAGGTCGTCGGCGTGGACGTGTCGGAGCCGGCCCTCGAATTGGCGCGGCGCAACGCCGCGCTCAACGAACTGACGAACCTGTCGTTCGTGCGGGCCGACGTCTTCGACCACCTCGACGCGCTGGTGCAAGCGGGCGAGCGATTCGACATGGTCATCCTCGATCCGCCCAAGTTCGCGCGGGCGCGCAACGCCATTGAAGAAGCGATGCGCGGCTATCGGCGGTTGCAAGCGCTGGCATTGCGTTTGCTGGCGACGGACGGCATCCTCGTGACCTGCTGTTGCTCGGGATTGATCGAGGAGGGTATGCTAACCGACCTGCTCGGCCAGCTAGCCGTCGAAGAAAAGCGCGAGGTGCAGGTGCTGGCGCGCCGCGGGCAAGCGCCCGACCATCCGGTGGCGGCGACCTGTCTGGAATCGGCGTACCTCAAGTGCCTCATCAGTCGCGTGCGCTGAGGCGTTTTCTCGGCCGACGAAACCGCCCGGCCGCTCGCGCGGTACAAGTGTAAGGCTTAGGTATCGTCCGTCTCTCAAGTTGGAGGATAGGGATTCATGCGGATGTCACGCCGATTGCTTCCGGGGCTGCTGGTCGCCGCCCTGTGCATCCTGCCTCTGTCGGCGCGCGGCGCCGAGGTCGAGAAATATGTCCCCAACGCGACGGACGCTCTCGTTGCCGTCAACGTGAAGCTGTTGCTCGACGCGCCGCTGGTCAAGAACAACCTGGAGAAGATCAAGCCGGCGCTCAAGGCCGACGCCGAGATGCAAAAGACGTTCGACGATTTGGGCCTCGACCCGTTCAAGGACGTTGAGAGTGTGGTCTTCGCGGTGCCCCCCGGCGGCGACTTCGACCGCGGCCTGATCGTGATTCAGGGCAAGTTCAACCTGGATAAGATCCACTCCAAGGCTGACCAGGTCGTCAAGGACCAGGGCCATAAGCTGTCGTTCGAGAAGCTAGGCCAGGTGCGCCTGTACAAGGTGACGCCGTCGCCAACGGAAGACGCCCGGTATGCCGCGTTGCTGGACGACAACTTCCTGGTAGCGTCCAAGAACCGCGACCTCGTCGAGGAGGCGATCGAAAAGAAGCAGGGCAAGAAGAAGCAGGATCTGAAGAAAGAACTGACCCAGCTGATCGCCAAGGCCGACCCCAAGCAGGGGATTCAGATCATCGCCCTGGAAGGCACGCTCAACAGCGGCCAGGGGCGCAGCCTGGAGGGGTTGGGCAAGGCGCTGACCGGCGGCGTGACCTTGGCCGAGGACGTCAAGTTCGACTTCGTGCTGGCCACCAAGGACGACAAGGCCGCGACCAAGGTCGCCGATGCCCTCGATCAGGGACTGGGTCAGGTGAAGGTGGTCATCACCGGCGTGGCGCTCCAGGACAAGCGCTTGGCGCCCGTCATCGACATCCTCAACTCCTTCAAGAGCGACGCCAGCGGCGCCAACGTTACCTTGAAGGGGCAGGTGACCAAGGAAGTCATCGAGAAGCTGGAGAAGGTCCTCAAGGAAGCGGCCCAGGAGCCGAAGAAGGATAAGTGAGTCTGGCTTTCGTCGAAAATATGCCGGTGAGCGGGGGGCGTAAGCCCCCCGTGGTGTTCGGTGGACTTCCACGGGGGCTTACGCCCCCCCCGCTCGCCAAACCAATCGCACGCCCGTCAGGAACTTCACCATGCGCGTCTTCCCTCGTTCGTGCGTTGCCTTTTTGGCCGTGGCCTTGTTCCTGACCTCTCGGAACGCCCGTGCCGTCGAACCCGATCCCTTGCTGCCGGCCGACTGCCAACTCGTCGTCGGTCTGCGTGTGCGGCAACTGGCCGAAGCGGCCCTGTTCAAGACACACCTCGCGCCGCTGGTGAAGGAGATCAAGCCGAGCGAGAACTACCTGACGCTCGTACTGGGCGCCCTGAACATCGACCCGTGGACCGATATCGACGTGGCCCTCCTCGCCGGCCCGGCGCTCCCGGAAGGCGACAAAACGCTGCTGATTTTCCGGGGACGCTTCGACCTGGCCAAGCGAAAAGGAGCCGATGCTTTGGCCAAGGACCGCCTTGTGAGCGTGCGCGTCCACAAGGAAGGGGAGCGCCTCGTCTACGAGTTCAAGCCCAAGGAAGCCGATGGTTCGCCGGCGTACCTCTGTTTCCTCGACAAGGAAACCGTGGTGGCGGCCCGGGCCCGTGCCCTTATCTCCGAAGCCATCGCCCGCGCCGACGCCAAGAAACCGGCGCCTCTGGCGAAGCCGATGCTCGACCTCCTCGCCGGCGTGGACGGCAAGGCAACCGCGTGGATTGCGGCGCTGGCCACCGAACCGTTGAAAGAATCGCTCTCCGGCAGCGGCGAAGCGCAACGCATCGCCGACGCGCTGCAAACCATGCGTGGCTCCGTCACCGTCGGCGATAGCCTGAGCGTTGATGGGGTCATCCAATCGACGAACGCCAAGGCCGCCGCGGAAATCCGCAAGTTCGCCGAAGGGGTCAAGGGCATCCTCATCCTGGCCGCGATGAACCGCGACAAGCAATGGGGACCGGTCGGCGCCGACCTGCTTGGCACCCTGAAAATCGCCAACGACAAGGGCACCGTCAGCGTCAAGGGGCAAGTCACCGGCGAGCAGATCGACAAGAGCATCGCCGCCGCCAAGAAGAAGGAGTGAATCGCCCGGCGCCTCCGTACACTATCCCTCGGACATTCACCCCCGAGGGAGACCATCATGGCGACGCGGGTACGCTTCCTGGGCCATGCGGCCTTACTAATCGAGAGCGATGGCCGGCACATCCTGATCGACCCCTATCTCACGGGCAATCCGCTGGCGGCGGCCAAGCCGAGCGAGGTGCCCGCTGACTTCATCCTCATCTCCCACGGCCACGCCGACCACGTCGGCGACGCCATCGATATCGCCAAACGCACCGGCGCCACCGTGATCGCTCCGTACGAAATCACCGAATGGCTGCGCACCAAGGGGCTGACCAAGGTCCACGGTATGCAGCACGGCGGCGGCCATGCCTTCCCCTTCGGCTATTTGAAGCTCACCCTCGCCTTTCACGGCTCGGTCTTGCCCGACGGCACCTACGGCGGCAACCCGTGCGGCTTCTACTTACGCTTGAACGACGGCATCCGCGTCTACGCCGCCGCCGACACGGGCCTGTTCGGCGACATGCGTCTCATCGGCGAGGAAGGCGTGGACCTGGCCATCCTGCCCATCGGCGACAACTTCACGATGGGTCCCGACGACGCCCTCCGCGCCGTCAAGATGATCGAGCCGCGCTACGTGCTGCCGATCCACTACAATACGTTCGAGGTAATCCACCAGGACGGCCACGCCTGGGGCGAGCGCGTGCGCGCGTCCACAAGCGCCCAGCCGGTCGTGCTGCGGCCGGGCGAGTGGACCGATACTATCGTTTAATTCAAAACGGAGTTGCGGAGTCATTGCCGCCTCGGGCCTTCGGGCCGTGGCGGCAATGACTCCCCGACTCCCTTTCCGAACTATTCCGGTTCGCCGCAGCGTTTCTCCAAAGCGGAGCGAAGGCGGGCCACCAACTCTGGCGGCAACGGCGTCGGCGGCAGCTGGCGCATCAAGCGAATGGTCGCCCGATACGTCTCCAGATAGGTGACGCAGGGCGGGCAGAAGCTCAAATGGATTTCCAGGACGTGCCGTTGGTCGGCCGGCAGTTCGTCGGCCACGTAATCGAGCAGCAGTTCGACGAGTTCGCGGCAGTTCATCACGCCACCTCCTCGAAATGCGGGGCCAGGGTGTCGCGCATCATCAGGCGTGCCCGGTGCAGGCGGCTCTTGACGGCCGGCAGGCTCAGGCCCAGCAGGTCGCCGATCTCCGCGTTCGGCAGCCCCTCCACGTCGGCGAGTACGTACACGTCGCGGTAGCCCTCCGGCAAGCGTTCGATGGCCGCCTCGATCAGCCGTTGCGTCTCGCGGTCGAGCGCCTGGCGATCCGGCGGCAACGCCCAGCGTTTGACGATGCCGGGATGAGCATGGCCATTCTCGGGGATGTCGTCGGTCAGTCCTCCGCCGGTGCGTTCCTCGCGGACGGCGCGCTTGCGGCGATGCGACAGAGCGGCGTTGACGGTGACGCGGTGCAGCCAGGTCGGAAAGGCGGCGTCGCCGCGGAAGGTGTCGAGCTTGCGCAGCACCTGCAGCAGCACGTCCTGCGTCACGTCCTCGGCGTCGGCGTCGTTGCCGAGCATGCGCTTCGCCAGGCTGTAGATGCGCGGCGCGTGCTCGGCGAACAGCGCCTCGGGCCGGGGCGGCGGCTGCGGCGCGAAGGGTATTGAATCGGTCATACGCCTCTCCTGGACCGCCCGGCTTCTCGCTCCGGGGTTACCAGTACAATAGGCCGGTCGGACCACGGTTGGCAACCCGTGGTGATGTCCGCGCCGTTGGAGAACCCCGCCATGTCCGCGATCTCGTCTCGCCTGCGCGCCGTCTTCTTCGACTTCGACGGCACGTTGGCCGACAGCTACGACGCCATCGCGGCGAGCGTGAATCACGTCCGCGCCCGTCATCGTCTGCCGGCGCTGCCCGAACCGGAGGTCCGCGTTCACGTCGGTCATGGCGTGGGGCATTTGCTCGACGGAACCGTGCCCGGCGGCGACACCGACCGCGACGTGGCGCTCTATCGGGAGCATCATCCGTCGGTGATGCGCGAGTTGACGCGCCTCTTGCCCGGAGCGATATCGGCCCTGGACGCGATGCGACAACGCGGCCTGCTTCTGGGCGTGTGCAGCAATAAGCCGCGTGCCTTCACCCGAGAACTATTGGACCATCTGCGCGTCGCGGATCGCTTCGCCGTCGTCCTCGGTCCCGAAGACGTGCCGCGTCCGAAGCCGGCCCCCGATATGTTGCTTGCCGGTTTGCGGCGTTTGGAAGTAGCGGCCGATGAGGCGCTCTACGTTGGCGACATGACCGTGGACATCGAGACGGCCCGCGCGGCCGGCGTCCGCGTCTGGGTGGTGCCGACGGGAAGCGATAGCCGCGCCGCTCTGGAAGCGGCCGAGCCGGATCGTATACTCGACTCCCTGACGCTTTTGGAGGCGTTGCTATGATTGGAGTCAAAAAACTCAGCGCGATTCGGAAACAACTGGAGAAGGCGTTGGCCACCAAAGGCGCGGACCCCATTCAGCGCCTGGAACGTCAGATAGCCTCCGCCAAACGCAAAGGCGACCGTACCGAAGTGATGGAATGCTTGAAGCGATTCCTCGAATCGTCCCCCCGAAAACGCCGCAAGCATCGTGTTGAGGCGAAAAAGTGAGTGAGGCGGCCGCAGCTAGCTTTGTC
>JBBSES010000330.1:0-5700 GCA_038239465.1 Gemmatales bacterium | reverse complement strand
TGGGGTTTGTTGGTGTGGGGGGGGACAGCCTCTCCATAGCCCCAATCTACACCTTTTCGCGCCTTTCCTGATGCTCACCGCGGCTTCCGCGTCATATAATCACGGAACCATTCAAACGTCCTTTCCTTCTATAAGAGGAGAAGGACAATGCTATTATCGCGGCCCTCAGAGAGTCGAAGGGGTTGCGTACGCGATTTTTCGCCGCCGTCGGGGCGTGGGCAGGGGCCGCCACGTCCTGGATTCGGGTTCCGCTCGGCCCCCGCGACAAGGTGCGCCACCCATGCGAAGATTGTTCCTGCTCTGCCTGAGCATCGCCGTTCTGGGCTTGTGCAACGATCGCCCGGCCTGGGCGCAGAAGAAGAAAATCGACGAACTGATCAAGGAACTGGACAGCAAGAACGCGGCCGTTCGCGTCAACGCCCTGAACGAAATCGGCGACTATGCCGCTATCAAGCTGGTATACGCCCAAAAAGCCTTGCCGCAGATGCGCGAATTCCTGGCCAAGGACCCGGACGTGAAAATCCGCGTCGCCGCCCTGGTCGCTCTCGGCAAGACCGAGTACGAGAACGCCGAATATATCGCCAACATGATGAAGTATCTCAAGGAAGACAAGGACTTCGGCGTCCAGGGCAAATGCCTCGAACTGCTCGCCAACTACCAGCAGGCCGCCAACGGCGCCATCAAGCCGCTCAAGGAACGCATGGAAGAACTGCGCGAGATGCACAAGGACCAAGATCCGGGCGGCATCCGCAGCGGCATCCTGAACACCATCGAGCGCATCAACCAGGGCCAATCGCAACCCAACGCCATCGAAGCCATCGAGGAAGACAAGGCCGTCTCCGTCAAGATCACCGCCGTCAATCGGCTGGCCCAGATCGGCCAAAACGGCGGCGCCCGCGAGACGGCTCCACTGCTGATTAAGACCTACGAGGAATCGCTGACGGCCGGCCCCAGCCCCGAACTGCGCCGGTCGATCCTGAACGCACTATCCTCCATCCAGCCGGACCCGAAGAACTATCTCACTCTGCTGACCGATACGCTCAAGAAGGATAAGGATGCCGGCGTGCTGGTCGGCGTCATCGCCGCGCTTGGCCGCGGCGGCGACGCGGCCAAGGACGCCATCCCTCTCGTCCTGGAAGCGCAGAAAAGCGTGGTGGCCACGGCTCCCAAGGACGGCAGCGATCCGGGCAATCAGCGGCGCATCGTCGTGGATAGCATTTCGCGGCTCAACCCGCCCGCCAAGGAGTGGGTGCCGGTGCTGCTCGACACGCTGAAAAAAGAAAAGGACGGCGGCGTTCGCATCGCGGCCATCAACGCCCTGGGCGCCGTCGGGGCCGACGCCAAGGACGCGCTGCCGACGCTGGTCGCCCTGCACAAGGCCGGCACGACCGTCGGCTTCAAGGACGGCAACGATCCGGGAGACTCACGGCGTCTGACGCTTGAGGCTCTCTACAAGGTCGAGAACACCATCGACGCCAAGGCGCTGGTCAACCAGCTGATCGATAGCGTCAACCGCGACAAGAACCCGAATGTGCGCTCGACCGCGGTGAAACTGCTCGGCGAATTGGGTGCCGCCGCCAAGCCGGCGGAGAAGGTGCTGCTCGCCTTGCAGAAATTGGGCAAGACGCCCAGCGAGCAAGAGAAGGCGCTGGCCAAGCTGGCGACCGAAGCGCTCGAAAAGATCAAGGGTTCGTAAAGTTCGCGTTGAGGGGCGGGGGGGGGGGTTGGGGTGGGGGGGGGGGCGTGGGGGGGTCCTTGGGCCCCCCACCACACCAACCCCCCCCCCCCCGCCCCTCAACGCACTGACTTCCGCCGCTTCCGCTCGGACAACGCATATCCCATCAGCACGGCGACCACCGGCAGCGCGGCCATGTCGCCCTCTTCCACGAGATAGCGCCCCTCGCCGGACAACTCCGCGAACGCATCAGACACAGTCCGCATATCGCCGCGCCCCTCCAGGTCGGACGGTATCTGAGGCAGCGGCGCGTCGATCGAAGGCGGCTTGGCGGGCGCCGCCGGGGCGGGGACGGTCAACTTCTGCCCGAGGAAGACGGCCGTTTGCCCGAGCGCCTGGCCGGCATGGAGCAAGCTTTGGCCGACGGGTCGCACGACGCCGAGCAGATCGTAACCGTTATCCATGCCGCCGCCGAAGAGTCCCGCCGCCGTTTCCAGGGGCCGCACCGCCTGCTCCACCAGGGCGGCCGCGTCCTCGCGCAGCCAGTCGAAATCGTGGCCTACCGCTTCCGCCTTGGCGAACGCCTGATCGATGGCGAACCGATAGGCCGATACGTCGCCGTCCTGCCCGGCGATGACCCCTTCCAACCGCTCCTTCAAGCCGGTGACGAGCGACTCCAGCGATTCGTCGGGCGGCTCGATGGGCAGCGGTTCGCCGTCGCCCTCTCCTTGCACGTCGCCATCGAGGACGAGGCCGGAAGCGTCGCCCCCCTCGATGACGCCGGTGAGGGAAGCGACGAAGGCGCCCTGCAACGAGCTATCGCCAATCCCGCCCGCTCCGCCTTCGCCCAACCCTTCGCGGGTGACGATTTCGATGAGGCCGAGGGTGGCGACGGTCTCGACGCTGCCGGGCGTGTTCGGCGTCAGGTCGGCCCCCGGTCCCGGCAGCTCCGGCGCCGGAGTCGTGAAGACGGCCACGCCGTTGTGGAAATCGACGACGATGGGAATATCGCTGCCTTCGTTGGTGACGTAGATTTCGAAGTTGTCGCCCTGGAAGGAGACGACTTCCAGCTGGCTGATATCCGTCAGCTTGTGTTCAGGGTCGGTGAAAGTATCGCCGATTTGCGCGTACTGGCCGGTCGCCCCGACCTGCAGGAATTCGAGCGTGCCATCGGCATTGCCGACGAACAGGTTGTTGGTCAGTCCGCCGACCGCCGCGAAGAAATGGGGATCGGTGCCGGCCGGGGCGGTGAACACCGTGGCGGCGTTGAAGGCGGCGATGGTATCCAGGTTGAAACGGATGATTCGGCCGTCGTCGGTCAGGACGAGGCCATCTCTTTGATCGACCTGGCGGATCGGCGTGTCGGAGACGGCCCGGGTGGTGACGGCGCCGTCGTTGAAGAAGCCGGTTCCCTGACGGCCGCTGCCGATACCGGGCACGACGCTGAGGGTGCCGTTGGCGTTAGTGGCCACCAGGTCGGGGATGTAGTCGGCGCCCGCGCTGCCGTCGGTTTTGACGAGATCCTTGAAGGCCACGTCGATCGGCCCGGCGGCGGCTTTGCCAAGGCTGATGCGCGGCCCGGTCGTGAGCATGTAGCTATCTTTATCGCCCGCGATGGAATACTGGCCGAAGAGAATGGAGACGTCGTTGGATCCCTGGTTGGCGACGGCGAGGTCGGGGATGTTGTCGCCATTGAGATCGATGGCGTTGCCGTTGACATCCTGGACGGCCAGGCCGCCGGGATTGGTGCCGACGGGCATCGTCAGCTTCTTGAAGAAGCTGCCGTTGGCTTGCGAGAGATTGACGATTACGGTGTTGCTCCCGGTACTCGCGATGATGCCGTCCAGAACGTGATCGCCGTTGAGATCCACATACTTGACGTTGCCGGGATTATCCACCCCATCGGCGGCGGTGGCGACGATGCTGGCATCGTTAAAAGCGCGTGTTTGGTTCAGATTGCGCGTGTAGGTTTCCGCGCGGTTTTGGGCCTGGCTGGCCACGAGAACATCGACTTTGCCATGGCCGCTCAAGTCCGCCGTCACGAACGAGGTGGTGCGCCCCAGTGGGCTGATCGGCGTGAAGCTGCCCTTGCCATCGCCCCGGTAGACGAGCAAATCGCCCTTGGCGTTGCCGATGTAGAGGAAGACGACGCCATCGACGACGGCGGTCGAAAGGCCGGTGGGCGCGTTGCCGGCGAACAGCGGGCCGAAGGTGTCGAACAAGCTCTTGCTGAACTTTTCGGTGAAGCCGCCATTGCCGTTGCCGAGGTAGATGTGGACGAGGTCGTTGTTGGCGTCGAGGACGGCGACATCCGTACCGGCCTTGCCGTCGAAGTCGCCCACCGCGATGGCGGCAGGGCTGAAACCGACGTTAAAGGAAATCGGGTTGAGGTAGTGACTGGACCCATCGCTCGATATCAGACCGCTGACGCCGGTGAGGATGTCGAGCGCGTTGGCGCCGCTATTGACAGTGAGCAGATCGGGCTGGCTATCGCCAGCGAAGTTGCCGTAAGTCCCGCCGCTCGTCTCTTGGCGCGTTTGCGCCTTGGGCGTATCGTCGGGACTGACGCCGTAGAGACCTATTCCGGCGCGCAGGACGGAGGTAGGCGTTAGCGAATGATTGCCCAAGGCATCCGTTTGATTCGTGAGCAACTGCGCCGCGCCGGTGGTCTGGTTGCTTAGAACGATGTCGAGGAAACCGCTCGCCCCGGCGAGCAAGTTGATGTCCGAAACGCCGGTACCGACGGGTATGTCCCCCTGCGGGGAAGGGTCAAAGCCCATGCCGTTGGGGAGGTAGATCGTGAGCTTTCCGGAAAAAGCATCGAGGACAATGAGATCGTCGGCCAAGCCGCCCGCTGGCGCGCCGGTGAGATGGGCCGCGACGATTCGGCTCGGCAGTTGTCCGAGGTTATCGATGTGCGCGGAGAGGGAGAAACCCGTGGAGTCGCCTGAGTACACGGTAAACGAGTGCAAATGCTTGTCCAGAGCGGCCACGCGATTGTTGCCGTCGGCGTCGGTCAGTAGGTTGAAATCGATCGCGGGATGTCCTTCGTTGACGATGATCGGTGCGCCGAAAGTGCCCGGCTGAGTCAAGCTGGCTCGAAACAGGATGTTGCCGTTGGAATCGATGGTGAGCGCTCCGCGCAGGCTATTAAAATTGGCAAGTAGTGGCGTGCCTCGAAGGGGGGTCGAAACACTTCCCGAATCGGTAAAGTTGAGGGTGCGAAATTCACCGTCCTGGAATTCCGTGTTGCCGAAGCTACCGCCCAGCAGCACGGTCACGTTGTTGGAATCTGAGTTGAGGACGGCCAAGTCTGGCCGGCCGTCTTTGTTGAAATCGTCGGGAATGACAGCGATGGGATCTCCCGCCGTGGCGTAGGCGACCACATCGGTGGTGTCCGCTGGAAACCCGCCGCTGCCATCGTTATAGAAGACGCTGACCTCGCCACCGTTTTCCGTTGTGGCGACGGCCAGGTCCAACTTGTCGCCCGCGCCGCCGTGAAAATCGCCTACCTTCAAGGCAGTCGGGCCGCGGTTAACGCCAGTCGTGACCTCATCCTTGTACTTGGGTGCATCCGTGACGGGGTCGTTGGCGTCTTGCAACAAGATCGAAACGTTGCCACCTCCATCGCCGTCTGGGTTGTCGGTGGTCAAGACGGCGATATCGTTCGTTCCCTGACAGCTGAGGTTGTCCACGATGAGTTGGATGGGATTTAGCGAAACCGCCTTGGTCACGATATTACCGAAGTCCCAGGTCGCACTTATTCCCGTACCGTGCAGGACCGTGACGCTGCCGTTCGTTTGCCCTCGATTTTGGTTGGCGACGGCGAGATCGTCCGTGCCGTCTCCGTTAAGACCGCCCTTGATGACGACAAACTGATGAGGTCCGGCGTTGCCTAGGGTGAAATCGCGTGAAGGCACGTCAAAGGCGTATATGCCTTGCGCGTTCATTCGCCGCAGCAGCACGTGTAGCTGGTCGTCGTCGCCTGCGATTGCCAGGTCGCGGTGCCCGTCGTTGTCGAAATC
>JBBSES010000329.1:0-5705 GCA_038239465.1 Gemmatales bacterium | reverse complement strand
TGGGCAACAACCGGCTCAAGTCGTCGTGGAACTGCGTGATCCACAGGTCCATCGTGTCGGCCATGACGAGCTTCGGCTCGCGCACCTGCTCCAACACTTTTAGCTGCACGGCCGGGCTGCTGTTCGCCAGGAAAACGTGGGCGCTGTCGCGGAACGACGCCGGCACCTTGGGTTCGAACGTACCCAGCACGTTCAGATGGACTTCGATCGTGTCGCGCGCGTTCATGTCCTGGTGATAGCGGCCCTTCCAGCGAAAGGTTTGGCCGCCGGGCTGCGTTTCCAGTCCCGCAAGGTCGATGCCGCGTCCTTCGAGCAAACGGCGGTGCGCGTCCGGGAAGTCCTCGCCGACGACGCCCACCAAGCGCGGCGGCAGGAAGAAACTGGCCGCGTAGGAGAAGAAAGTCGCCGACCCGCCGAGGGCGTCATCGACCGTTCCATGCGGCGTCTCGATCGAGTCGAACGCGAGGGAACCGACGACTAGCAAAGACCGATTGCTCATCAGAACCTCATTCCTTTGAGAAGATTATTCGCCCGTCTCGTCCGCGTCGCCGCCGCCCAGGGCTGCCCGGCCCTGGATCAGCGTTTCGGTCACGCCTTCCTGCACGGTCTTGCCGTCCTGGTTGGTGATGGTGCGTTGCCAGACGACACGGCCGCGGCGGCCGCGCGCCCGCGTCTCCTTCTCGAGCACTTTGGTTTTCAGGCGGATGGTGTCGCCGATGAAGACGGGCCCGCGAAAGTGCCATTCGCGGACCTTGACGAAGGCGAGCGTACGCATGGGCGGGGCCATCAAGCCCAGGCCGCTGGCGATGGAGAACACCAGTAAACCTTGGGCGATCGGCATGTGAAACGGCGTCGTCTTGGCGAACTCGTGATCGACGTGGATCGGCGTGAAGTCGCCGCTCAAGCCGGCGAAGTTGACGATGTCCGCCTCCGTGACGGTGCGGCCCATTGAGTCCCATTCCTGGCCGATTTCCACGTCGTCGAAAAATTGATGCAGGCTGGTAAAGGACATGGTCTCTCGCTCCTCGACCCCCGAATAAAGCCGATCCGTTGTGTGGAAGTCTAAGGGCGCAAGCCGAAAACGGGAAGAGCAAAGCACAGCATCCGACGCTTTATGCCCCCACGTCCGGCAACAGCGGCACCGGCCGTCGTTGAGCGTCCGTCTCGTCCACGTTGACGTAAACCACCTCGGCTTCGGTGACGCGGCCAAAGGGCCGCCCGCCGCGCTCCGCCTCGACGGCGACGTGCATGGTGATCGACGTTCGCCCCAGGCGTACGAGGCGCGTGTGGAAGCCGACCACGTCGCCGACGAGTACCGGCTGATGGAACTCGACGCGGTTCATGGCCACGGTGACGAGGCACGGCAATGCCCCGCCCGCCAGGATGACCTCGCGGCGGCCGCCGATGGCGCCGGCCTGGTCGATGTAACTGAGGATGACGCCGCCGAAAATAGTTCCGTGCGGGTTGGTGTCGCGCGGCATCATGATGACCTGGATGGCCAGGTAGGGATCGCTCATGGACGTTGGCCCCTCTAGCCGTAACGGCTAGACTATCTCGTATGGAAACCTTCACTCCGCCGCGCGCGCGTTCCAAACCGTTGCCGGGCCGTTTGGCCGCCACGCTCGGCGCCTCTCTTGGCATCCTGGCCATCGCCGCCTACGTCGTGCAGTTCAGCGCCCACATGTGGACGGTGCCCTGGTATCTCCCCATTCTCGGCAGCATCGCGGCGGCGCTCTTGCTGCTCGCGCTGGTGATGCGGCCGTCGTGGAAGCGTGCCTTCCTCGTCCTGATGTTTGGGACCATTGCCGCGGGCGAGTGGGCGTTCCTCTTGTCGTTCACGCTGTTGCCACCGTATACGGGGCCGGTCGCGGTCGGCCAGCCGATGCCGTCGTTTCGCAGCATGGCCGCCAACGGCCAGCCCTTCACGAATGAGAGTTTGCGCGCCGATCGAGCCACGGTGATGACCTTCTTTCGCGGCCGCTGGTGACTGGTCTGCATGGCCGAGCTAGGTGAGCTCGAAGCACGGCACGCGGACTTCGCCAAGCGCGACATCCGCGTGGTGGCCATCTCCCTGGAAGGACGCCCCGAAGCCGAGAAGACGCAACGCGAATTTCCGCATCTGTTGATCGTGGCCGACGCCGACCGCGATCTGGCCGACGCCGCCGACTTGATCCATGCCGATTCCGGGCCGGGTGGCAGCGACACCACCGCGCCGACGACGATCCTCGTCGATCGCGGCGGCATCGTCCGCTGGCTCTATCGGCCAGGGCGCTTCATCCAGCGGCTTACGCCGGACGAGGTGCTGGCCGCGGTGGATGCTCATTGATGGCGCGTCAAATGGCGTCGAGGGGTATTTCGACGACCTGGCGCTCGCCGCCGCGTTGGATCGCTACCTTGACCACGTCGCCCACCTTGTATTTCGTCATCTGATCGAAGAGATCGTCCGCCTTCTTGATGGGCCGGTCGTCGAGGGCCACGATCACGTCGCCCAGCTGCCAGCCACCCGGCCCGCGCCGCGTCGGCCGCAACTTGGCTTGCGCCGCCGGCCCGTTGGGGATCACGTCAATGATGAGAACCCCCGTCACGCCGAGGCTTCGCGCCTGGTCGTCGGTAGCCATGTGAATCCCCAGGCCGGGCCGCGCCACCTTGCCGGTACGAAGGAGTTCGGGGACCACGCGGTTCACCGTATCGACGGGGATGGCGAAACCGATGCCGGCGTAGGCGCCGGAGGGACTGTAAATGGCGGCGTTGACGCCGATGAGACGGCCGGCGCTGTCGAGCAACGGCCCGCCGGAATTGCCGGGATTGATGGCGGCGTCGGTCTGGATGACTCCCTTGATCGGCCGTTGCGTGCGCGACTTGATTTGCCGATTCAGGGCGCTGATGACCCCCGTCGTCAACGTCTGGTCGAGGCCAAACGGATTGCCGATGGCGAACACCTTTTGGCCGACCAACAAGTCGGCCGAACTGCCGACGGGGATCGGCCGCAGCTTCTCGCGCGGCGCGTCGATGCGCAGCACCGCGAGGTCTTGGTCCGGGGCGCCGCCGACGAAGCGCGCCTTGTAGGTCGAGCCGTCGTCGAGCGTCACTTCCCAGTGCTTGGCGGTTTCGACGACGTGATAGTTGGTGACGATGTTGCCGGCGTCGTCCCAGATGAAGCCGGAGCCGGTGCCGCTCGGGACTTCCGATAGGTCGAGCGTCACGGCGTCGCGCCGTTCGGCGAGGGTAGTAATGTAGACGACGCTCGGGGCGGCCGCGCGGAAGATGCCGATGGTCGTCTTCTCGTCCTCGGCCAGGTCGCCGCGCGGCTGCACGGCACGCGGGCCGGCGCTCGGATCGTGCATCGGCCGCCACCAGCCCGCCGGCCAGTAGTACCAGGCGACCAGCAGAATCGAAGCGAAGAAGACCAGCAAAGGCCAACGCGGCGCGCGTGGCGCGGGCCTCGGTCGAACCGGCATCGGGTTAAAAGGGTCGTAATAGGACGCGGACATCGAATCGCCCTCAAAGGAGACGAAGGATTCGCTCCGTCTCTCCATTGTAGGGCGCGCCCCCCGTTTCCCAACGCCTTACGTTCGCGGCACGCGGGCCGTCACGCGCACCGGCACCTCGTCGTTGGCCGATTTCGCTCCCTTGTCCATGCCGAAATCGCTTTGCTTAATGCTGAAATTGCTCGTCAGCGTCACGGCATCGCTAGCCACCGCGATGGTCGCCGGTATCGATACCGTCTTGCTGACGCCGTGCAGCGTGAATTCGCCCGTGATCACGTGCGACGTGTACGTACTCGGGCTGCTCTCGATCTTGGTCGAGATGAACGAGGCATGAGGATACTTTTCCACGTCGAAGAAGTCTGCCGACTTCAGGTGCCTGCTGAGCAGGAAGATATTGGTCGAGGTCGAATTCATGTCGATGTCGAGGGCGACGCTGACCGGCTCTCGATTCTCGGCCAGTTCCAGAGTGCCCGCCATCTGCTTGAAGCTGCCCTGCTGTTTCATGACGCTCGTGGCCCCGGTGAACTCGACCTTGGTATTCCCCGGGGTCAGGCGCAGGACGCCGGGAGCCATCGGCTTGGCGCTGGAGGACACGGCCGCCGTTCCGGCCGGAACGGTCTGCTGATTGTGGCACAGGACGCAACAACCGAGACCGCTAATGGTCAAGAACGCCGCACACAACTTCAAGCAAGAACGCATGGTCATCTCCCCTTCAATGAAAGCAAACCCCCGGTTAGCGACGCTTCGCGGAGCGTGTCCGCCTACGGCAACAACCGCCGCACCGCTGCTTCGACCCGGTCGAAATCCTTCGCGTCGAGATCGACGAATCGCGCCGCCACTTGATAATGGCGGTACAGGAGGACCGTCGTCTTTGCCCCAGGATGAATGCCGTACTTGCCCAGGTCTTCGATTTTGGTATCGGACGCGGGATAACAAAGCGAGGAGCGTTGCGTGCCCGCCTCAACGGCGACAGCTTCCAGGCGCTTCGACTCGCCGTCGATGACGATGAGGAACCCCTTGAGTTCCCGTTCCTCGTAAGCGCGGACCAGCTTTTCCAGACGGTTGGCCCAGGCCGCCGCTTGCGCGGAGTCCTTGACGAAAATCTGCAGCGCGGGACGCTCCAGGTAAGTGCAAATGGGGCAAGCGTTGGTCCCCCGGTGCGGCCCCGCGACGTGGATAGGGTTCCAAAGCGGCGACGTACTCGCCGACCGGCAGCCCCGATTCCACTTCCGCCGCCCCGGCCACCGCGGCCAACGTCACCATCGCTAACAGCGACATCCGTGCCATCTTGCCTGTCCTTTCGCGGGGTGGTCCATCGTCGTGGCACCATTCGTCGTTGCCACAAGTAATGATCGTCAAAAAAGGAGCGATCCTTTCGCTCACTTCTCTTCGGGATACCGGGCCTTGACGAGCAATCGATTCAACTCGGTCAACTCGGCGGCCGACATGTGCCCGAGCGTCGTTCCGTGCAAAGCCAGGACCGGCTTATCGAGGCGCTCGAGTAAGGCACGCCCGGCGGCGGTCAATTTCACCAGCACCACGCGCCGATCCTGGGCCGTGCGTTCGCGTTGGACCAATCCAGCTTCGAGCAGGCGATCGACCAATCGCGTGATGTCGGGCGTGCGCGTGACCATGCGGCCGGCGATTTCGAGACAGGGCACGCCGTCGCCGCCCATGCCGCGTAGGATGCGCAAGACGTTGTACTGCGGTCCCGAGATACCGTGTTCCGCCATCAGGCCGGCGAATTGTTGAAAGACGTGGTCGTGCGTCCGCGCCAGGTTCAAGCACGCCTCCTGCTCGAGCGAGTCGAACGGATCGCGCTTGCCCAATTCCTCTTGCAATCGGGACTTCGTCATGAATCGCCTGCCGTTGCGGGATGAAGTGGCGGCGTTGTAACGCGGGGGTCGGCAGGTGTCAAGGAGAGTGTAAGTCTCCCATCCTGGATGGAGAGCCTTATTATGACCTATGCCGCGCCACGGGGACGATCCGCGTGAAAGCCTATTACACCGATCAGTTCGTATTGCCCCTGCCGGAAGGCCATCGTTTTCCCATGCGCAAGTACGCGCTGCTGCGCGAGCGCGTGGCCGAGGCCGGTCTCGCTTCGGAATTGCTCGTGCCGCACGCCGCGACCGACGAGGAACTGCTGCGCGCCCACGCGCCGGAGTACGTGCGCCGCGTGGCGAACGGCGAACTGACGGCCGCCGAGGTACGACGCAT
>JBBSES010000328.1:0-5728 GCA_038239465.1 Gemmatales bacterium | reverse complement strand
GCCGACTTTGACGCCTTGCTCGTGGCAGGTTTTTAGGAACGCGCCCAGGCCGGCTTGCAACTCGCGGGTGGCGCCGGTGAGCGCTCCTTCGGGTTCGAGCTTGCGTCGAGCGGCGCGCTGCTCTTGCTCCCACAGTTCCGCCACCTGCGATTGCTGCGACGCGGAACTACGAGGGCGCGGCGTGGCGACGGCGGGAGCGGCGACCTCATCGACGGTCGCCGTGGACGGGGTTTGCGATTTGACGATGGCCACCGACTTGATGACGACGGCCGGCGCCTCGGCGGGCAAGCGTGAGGCGGTCGGCAGGTCGGGCCGCGCCAGCGTCTCGTTCTTCTCGCCGTAAATCAGGTGGTCGAACAGGTGGCGGAATTGCTGCAGCGCGTCGCGCAGCGTCGGCTCCGTGCGGGCGATGCGCTCGACTTGGTCGTCGGTGAAGGGATGGATGGAGCCGAGCTGACTGCCGTCGGCCACTTCGTCGAGGGAGGGCCGCAAGCGCGCCTCGACGACGCGGCGCACCAAATCCGGGGCCGGCGCTTCCAGACGCAACGCCTTGATGGTGCCGTGGCGGGGGACGTGCACCGGGTTATTGAGCCGGTCCTGAATGTAGCCGTCGAGCGACGGCACGAAGCGATTCCACAGGCCGCGTTCGGCGAAGATCAAAAAGCAGACGCCGTCGATCTGGTGCATGGCCTGGACGATGCCGGCGAAGAACGCTTCGGCCACGCGATGGCCGTCGTCGTTGCGCCGGGCTAATAGCAAATCTTCCAGCTGATCGAAGGCGACGATCACCGGGATCTTTAAGCCGCGGAACACTTCGGTCAGGACTTTGAGCAGGGCGAGGACGAGGTCCTGGCGCGTCGGCCGGACGTGGAACTCCAGTTCCGCGAAGCCGAAGGTGAGGAAGTTGGCCAGGTCGCTTTCGTCGCCCAGGAGGGCCGCGCGTGCGAACCCCTGGTAGATGTGGCGGCGCATCAGCCCGGCCGTGTTGTGCGCCTCGGTCCGTTCGACGTGCTGACAGACCAACTCACAGACGCGCGGCACTTCGAGACTGGCTTCGGCGCAGGCGGCGCGCAGGTCAGCGCTGCTCAGGCCGGTGCGCGGCGCTTGCAGCGTGTCGAGCAGCCATTGCGTGCGTTCCTGCGCCTGCGTGCTGCCGATGCCGAGGACGCGCGTCCAGCGACCCAAGCCCACCGCTGGGAACAGGTCGAGGCGCTGCTCCGGGGTCAGCGCTTGCAACGACTGGCAGAGCAATCGGCGCGTCAGTTCGACGCCGACGTATTCCAGGGGCCGCACCCCCTTTTGCTTGCCGCCGCCGAGCAGGGTGTCGATGGTCTGAAAGAGCAGGTATTCGAGAAACTCCGTGTCTTTCTGATAAGTGCCGGGCGTGACGAGCATCTGCCAGGCGCCGTCGGTGCCGTGCTTGATGGAGTGGAGCAGATGCGTCTTGCCGGCCCCCTTGTTGCCGAGGATCGGCACCACTTCCGAATGCGTGTTCGGCTCGGAGCGATAGAGATCGACGACGCCGAGGAGTTGATCGCGCTCGGTGGCGAATAACTCGGGGACGTGGAAGCGGGCGCAGACTTCGTCGTCGGGATTGCGCGCGAAATAATTGCGGAACGGATTGCCGGCTCGGCGCAGGACTTCCTGCACGCGCTCCGGCAGCGGTCGCGTACTGACGGCGGCTGGCATGGATATCCTCCGTGAAGGTGGCGTCATTCTTGGCGAGCGGGGGGCGTAAGCCCTCCGTGGTTCTCTGGAGGAAAGCCAGGGGGGCCCACCCCCCCCCGCTCGCCGATGTCGTGGTTCTTCCTGCGGTCTGAATTACCGGCGCACGCTGGCGTAATAGGCGATTTCGTGGCCGACCATGAACGCCAACGGCGGCTCGGGCAAATCGTACAGCGGTCCCGTCCAGGGATGCAGGTAGACCTGTTCCCGCTGGTGCAGGCGGCGCAATACGTCGTGGAATTGGCCCAGCGTCAGTTGAGGCGCGGTTTCCCTGGCCCGGCGATAAAGCTCTGGAAGCGGGCAATCCTCGGTGGCGCCGGCGGCGTGCCATTGCTCCAACGGCTTCAGGATAGCGTTGTCGTCGGTCGCGGGCGTCGCGCCGTTGCCCTGGAATTTCTGCCACATCTCATTGGGAGTTGGAACGGCGGGGCGCGACGTGACCAGTTCCTTGAGCACCACTTCCGCGGTGATTCGGAGCGCGTCGAGGCTGGCCTGGCTTTCGCGCGCGGCGTTAACCAAGCCGGTCAATTCATGTTGCTGGCCTTCGAGAGCGCGCACCAGGTCTTCGAGGACTTGCTTCGGGCTGACCTGTTCGAGCAAGTACGACAGGCCCTTGCCGGTGAGGGAGCAGATTTCGAGGGCCGTCTTGCCGCGCGTCTCGGTGCGGACGACTCGCAAGTAGGCCGCGTCCTTGCAGCGCTGGGCGGCAACCTTGGCCGCGCCGGTGGCGGCGAACAGGCCGGGGATGGCCTTGCTGGTATAGAGCGGCATCCCAGCGGGGTCGGCGACGGCCCGCGCCAGGGCATCGATCATCAGTTGATTGGATTTGTCGGCCATGCGCCCTCCTTGGCGGCAATGTCGGATTCGGCGGCTTTTCGACGTGCCGGGCATTATGGGCGAAACAAGGCAAACGACGCAAGAGACGTTCGTTTAGTCGCGACCCGAAGGGGAGCGCGGAGGACGCGAAACGTAAACGGGGCACGCGAAACAAACGCTCAGTTTTCCCAGACGGGCGGCCGTTTCTCCAGGAATGCACTCATCCCTTCCCTGGCGTCGCGTGCCTGGGAATTGCCCACCATGATCGGCTGAGCCACCTCGTAGGCGTTCGTCGCCGACAGCGTTAGCTGTTGATAGAACGCCCGCTTGCCCAGCGCGATGACGCGGGCGCTCGACTCGCTTATCTTGGTAGCCAGCTGGAATACTTCTTCCGCCAGGCGATCCAGGGGCACCACGCGGTTGACCAGGCCGGCGCGCTCAGCCTCGTGGGCAGTGAGCGGCGTTCCCGTCAGCAGCATTTCCATCGCCTTCTTGGGCATCATGGCTCGGACCAGCGCCACCCCCGGCGTCGTGCAGAAGAGGCCGATCTTGACGCCCGGCGTGGCGAAACTCGCTTCCTCGGCGGCGATGACCAGATCGCAACTGGCAACCAGCTGACAGCCGGCCGCGGTGGCCAGGCCATGCACCTGCGCGATCACCGGCTGCGGCAAGCGCTGGAGGCCGAGCATGACTTCCGTGCATAAGGCGAACAGCGAGGCCGCCTCTTCCGGGCCGGCATCAGCGAGCTCGCGCAAATCGTGCCCCGCGCTGAAGACCGGCCCCTCCGCGCGCAGGACGACGACGCGCACGGCCCGGTCCCCCTCGAGGCGGCGCAGCGCATCGCGCAGGCCTTGCAGCATGGCCCGCGAGAGGGCATTGCGCTTGGCTGCGTGGTTGAGCGTCAACGTGCCGATCGGCCCGGCGGCTTCCAGAAATACCAGCGGCTGGTCCACGTTTCGTCTCCAAGCGGAATGGCATCGGTCCCCCCTGGTATATGGGTTTTATCCAAAAATAGCCCTGTATTTCGAGTCAGGCGCGAAGCGGCCGAGCGCGCATTGCGAAAGGCGGTGTTGTGGCGCAAGTGCTCGTTTGGCTGCAAGAGCAAAGCGGGCTGCCGCTTCGTCGAGCGGATGCTGACGGTGAGCAAGACGCTGCGGCAACATGGCCATCCAGGCGCTCCGCGCGGGCCAAGCGGCTCCCCCGCTGCTGCCGCAATAAACGGCCGTTGATCTCCCGCATGTCCCAAAAAGCGGTGAACTGTCACTTGGATTTTAACGTCCCACTGCTGAAGGATGGCATTAAACGCTTGATCCTCTATACTTGGCTTGCCGTGGCTTTTTCTCTGTGATCTCTGTGCCTCTGTGGTTCGTTTACTATGCTCATCGATCGCCTCCGTACCATCGTCGGCCCCGACGCCCTCCTCACCGCTCCCAGCGACCTGATGGTCTACGAGTGCGACGGCTTCACCATCGAGAAGAACACGCCCGATGTCGTCGTCTTCCCGACCACGACCGAACAAGTCGTCAAAATCGTCGGCGTCTGCAACGATCTCGACGTGCCGTTCCTGCCGCGCGGCGCCGGCACCAGCCTGGCCGGCGGCTGCCTGCCCGTCGGCGGCGGCGCCATGATTACCCTGACCCGGATGAAGCGCATCCTGGAGGTCAACTACCGCGACCGTTACGCCGTCGTCGAACCGGGCCTCGTCAACGTCTGGCTCACCAACCTCCTCAAGCCACAGGGGTATCACTATGCCCCGGACCCGTCGAGCCAGGGGGCCTGCACCATCGGCGGCAACGTGGCCACCAACTCGGGCGGGCCGCACACGCTGAAATATGGCGTCACCGTCAATCACATCCTCGGCGTCGAACTCGTGCTGCCCGATGGCCGCGTGGTCCACACCGGCGGCCCGGCCGACGACAACCCCGGCTACGACCTCACCGGCGCCATCGTCGGCTCCGAAGGCACCTTCGGCATCGTCACCAAGGCATGGGTGCGCCTGACGCGAAACCCCGAAGCGTATCGCACCCTGCTCGGCGTCTTCGAGACCGTGGAGGACGCGACCGCCACCATCAGCGATCTCATTGGCGCCGGCATCGTCCCCGCGGCCCTCGAAATGCTCGACGCGCTGATCCTCCAAGCCGTGGAGGCGGCGTTTCACTTCGGCTTTCCGCTCGACGCCGGCGCCGTCCTCATCATGGAAGTGGACGGCCTGGGCGCCGGCCTGGAGGAAGAGGCGGAACGCATCGTCGCCATCGCCCAGAAGAACAAGGCCCGCGAGGTGCGCCGCGCCAACACCGACGCCGAACGGTTGCTTCTCTGGAAGTGCCGCAAGCAGGCGTTCGGCGCCGTCGGCCGCCTGGCGCCAAGCTATTGCACGCAAGACGGCGTCGTACCGCGCACGCGCTTGCCGCACATCCTGCGCGAGATACACCGCATTGGCCACAAGTACGACCTGCGTATCTGCAACGTCTTTCACGCCGGTGACGGCAACATCCATCCCATCCTTCTCTTCGACGAACGCGATCCGGAGCAGACGAAGCGCGTCCTCGCCGCCAGCCATGAGATTCTCGAGGAGTGCGTCAAGTGCGGCGGCAGTGTCACCGGCGAACATGGCATCGGCGTCGAGAAGATCGACTTCATGCCGCGCTTGTTCACGCCGGAAGATTTGGGCATGATGCTGCGGCTGCGCACGGCGTTCAATCCGGACAACCGCTGCAGCCCGGCCAAGATGCTGCCGACGGCAGGGGCGTGTATTGAGCCGAGTCGGGCGGGAAGGCGGGCGGCGTTATAGGTCTAGCGAAGTTGCTCTGCATATGACCCGGCGGGGGGGATCGTAAGCCCCTCTGAGTGTACGTTCTTAGGGGGCTTACGCTCCCCCCTCGCCAAGCAAAGGATTCTGCCCATGAGCGCCATGGCCGCCACCATCCACACCGACGGCGCGGCGCGCGGCAACCCCGGTCCCGGCGCCTATGCTTTCGTCATCGTCCCCGACGGCGGCACGCCCATCGAGGACAAAGGAGCGCTCGGCCACACCACCAACAATGTCGCCGAGTACACCGCGATGGTCCGCGCCCTCGAGCGCGCTTCTCAAATTGGCCTCCGCCGCGTGACCGTGTGCAGCGACAGCGAGTTGATGGTCAAGCAGATGAACGGCGAATATCGCGTCAAGAACGCGGACCTGCAATCG
>JBBSES010000327.1:0-5754 GCA_038239465.1 Gemmatales bacterium | reverse complement strand
GAGCCTAGCGCTCGCCGCCCCGCGTTCGTGGTCGGTTACTTACTTTTCGACGCCCTTGGCGGGCGCCGCCTTGGCCGGCGGCGGCGGCAATTTGGGCGCCTCAGGCGTCATATTGCCGTACTGCGCGTAATCGAGGCCGAGCAGGATGCAGCTGATAATCATACCGATGAGCGACAGGGCCAGCAGTCCGGTGTAGACGTCGTTGCGCGCCTTGACCTTGGGGGCGTCATCGACGGCACCGTAGCGAGGGGAACGGGCCATGGTCTTCTCCCTTCCCGGCGGGGACAAACCCCCGCCGCTCGTGCTTAGCGGTTGTCGAGGATCTTGCTGGCGACCTCGTCGCCGACTTGGATCAAGTTCGGCCGGGCCGACGACACCAGTTTGCCGACCGCTTCATTCTGGCGCACATCCTGGATGCGCAGCAGGCCGACATAGGTGGGCTTCGGCGCCGTGCGATAAACGTGCAGCGTGTTGCCCTTGGTAAGGCCAGAGTCGCTGCCGAGGTTGATGACTACCAGGCCGCTGGTGTCGGTCGATTTGATCGTGCCCTTGACGTCTTCGGGCGGCGGGTTCAGTTGCAGTTGGCCCGACTTGGCCAGCTTGTCGCCGCGCAGCGATTCGAATTCCTTGAGCAGCTTTTCGTATTGGGCCATCAGGTTTTCGGAGCGCGCCTGGCCGCTCTCGGCCTGGATCTTGTACTTGATGGCCTCATCGCGATAGGTCTTGCCTTCCTTGGTCATCTTGACGATGAGTTCGTCGCGGGTGACGATGAGTTCGTCCTTGCGCTTCAACTCGACGAGCAGGTTGGTGCGCTCGGTAGTAGCTTCCTTGGTTATGAGTTCGAACTTCAACTTGTCGGCGATGGCTTCCTTTAGCGCGTCTTCCGCCTTATTGCGAGCGGCGAGGGCCTCCTCGATGGCGGTCTTGTCGCGCTTCAACTCGAGTTCTGCCTGTTCCAGCTGTTTGTTCTTCTCGCCGACGGTCTTGTTGCGTTCGTCGGTGACGGCGATGAGGGTCAGGCGATCGCCGCGGTGGTCGCGGACCTCGTCGGAATAGGCTTTCTGCCACTGGATGCGCGTGACGAAAGCCATGACGAGCAAGGCGGGCGTGATCAGGCTGAAGAGTAAGAGGACGAAGACGAGTATCTTGCCGATCTTGTTCATGGAACCGATCCCCCCGGGACCGCGAGCGACACGCCGAATGCGTGGCTCGCGGGCCGATATGCCGACGAACCCTTCCCCTCGCTGGATTGGGCGGCGACTATGCCGATGGCGCCGTCCGCTGTCAAGTACAACCGAGACCCTATCAAAATCGCTTGGCGAGGGGGCGCGTTAGCCCCCCGTGCTTCCTAGGGAGAAATCCACGGGGGCTAACGCCAATACCGTTTAACGAAGGACGATGTTCACTTGTTTGTACATTGAAAAATCGCCTGAAAAATACTGTACATCGTACTGAACATCGTCCTTCGTTAAACGGTATTGGGGCTAACGCCCCCCCGCTCGCCGCGATTAAACGCGCTCAGGGGGCTGACGCCCCCCGCTCGCCCGGATTGAATGTATCCTACCGCTTCTAACGCCGTTCCGCGACCTCCTGCAAATCCTTGATGCGATTTTGCAGCTGGATTTGCCGGCGCCGCAACACTTGTAATCGAGTCTCGCTGTCGTCCAGCAGCGGCTGCAAGTAGGCGATCTCGTCGCGGCAGTTGCGCAAGTAGGCCAGTTGGTCGTCGCGCTGCTGCTGCAAACCCTTGCTTACGTCCTTCACGCCCGCGATGCGGTCGGTCAGTTTTTTGTGCTGGTCGATCAGTTCCTTCAAGCTGTCTTGTTCCGCCTTGATATCGGTCGCCAGGGTCTTCAAGAGGCGATCGTATTCCTCCTGGCTCTTGACGGGCACCGGCGGCACCTTGTCGTCGGGCGAGACCCGGATCGTCACCGCCGGCATGTCGGCGATGGTGGGGAGGATTTCGTTGGCCTTGAATTTGACCGTCTTGCCGTCCTTGTCGAGGATGTCGGCCTCGGCGCGGGGCACGCGCACGGGAGGATTGACTTCCTTGCCGTCCTTGTCCTTGCCGGTTTGCGCCAGCTGCATGACCTCGGCGAACAGGTCCTGGAAGCGCTGGCGGTTGGCCTCGACGACGGCGACCTCGGGCCGCGTGGCCTGCCAGCGCACCTCGGCCAGGTTTCGCTGCTCCACGGCGTCGGCGATTTCCTGGTCCAGCAAGGCGTAGCGGCCGGGACGCTCGGGGATCGGTTCGCCGCCGAGGGTACGGCCGGGCGCCCAGTCCACGCGCTGCGTGAACAGGCCGATGGCCCAGCCGGTGAAGATCAGGCTCAAGAAAAGGTTGGCGAAGACGAGCAGTTTGGCGAACCGTGTCATGGACGGCCTCCCCGCGAGCTGCCCCGTTCGAGGCGGCCCAGCTCGCGTTCTTGCTTCAGGTTGCCTTCGATCAGGCTGCCGACTTCCTTGTGGATTTTGAACATTTGCCGTTCCAACTCGGCCTGGTCCCGCAGCGCGGCCTGGGTGTCGGCCTCGGCCGTGGCGAACGCCTTTTCGAGCGCGTCCTTGGCCTCCTCGTTCTTGGCGATGCCGGCCTTGGTCAAGGTCGTCTCGCCCTTGAGACGCTTCAGGTCGGCTTCCTTCAACTGCGTCTCGTGGGCGAGGTAGACGAGACGATCGCGCTTGGCCTCGTAATCGTCGATGAAGTTGATGCGGTCGTTGATCGTCATCAACTTTGTCTGCTCGATCAGATCGCGGAACAGGGCCGCCTGCTGGTTGGCCTCCTGAGCGTAGGCCTTCAAACCGATGACGATCATCAGCCGATGGTGCGGCTCGGCGCCGGCGTCGAGGTTGTAGAGCAAGTGGGCGATGGCGCGGCGCTTGGCGACGGCGTCCTGCTCCGTCTCGCCGACCTTATCGGCGAGGGCGTCGTCGAACTTGGCGAGCAGCTGGTCCTTCAAGGTGTCGGTGGCGACGTTCTTGTCGGCGGCCGCTTTGAGGATCGCGTTGCGCTCGTCGAAGGTGGCCGTCTGGCCAAGCAGCAATTCCTTGACGCGGGCGCGGCGGGCGTCGCCTTCCAGTTTTTCGACGTCGGCCTTGATCTTGGCGCGCAGGGTTTCGACTTCCTTTTTCTGCGTCGAGACCGCGTCGCCGGCGCCGGCGAGGTCGAAGAGGTCGAGGGCGTCCGGCGCGATATCGGGATAGATCGGATCGGCGACGCGGCGGCCGGAGTCCTTCTCATCCACGGGCAAGCCATCGAGGACCAACTCGCGGCGGAATACCTCGTAGGCCCATTGCTGGCGGATGCCATAGTCGAGCGACGCGATGTATATGAACACGCCGGCCGCGATCACGTTGAGGAATGCCAGGATCTTGGCGAAGAGCGGCATCGATGGGTTCCTTGCGAGAGGGCCGCGCCGAGAACGCGCGGCGAACCGCGAATGGGATTCATGGAATTGTGCCCGATGGGCGAGCATCGGGCAAGGAAAATCTTCGGTTGTTTGGCGTTGCCTCTTGACGCGACCGGGGTTTATCGATGCATTCGGCGCGTTGACGGCGAAACGCGGGCTGGACAGGCCCCGATGAATTTTCCGCGATCTTGGGATTAATGCAACTTCCGCCGCGCCTCACGGCCGCTACAATGATATCCTGCTCAGTGGCCCCGCGCGCCCTCGGGACATGCGGCCGGTTCCCCTCACCGGACGGTGCGACTCTTCCAGGAGATTTCCGCGATGGCGGCGGACGCGACCAAGCCCGAAATGCAGGCGATCGGCAACTACGATTTGCTCGCCAAGATCGCCGAAGGCGGCATGGGCTGGGTCTACAAGGGCCGCAATCGGCTCAACGGCATGATCGTCGCCATCAAAATCGTCCCGTCCCACATGACCCGCAACGAAACCCTGCTGCGCCGCTTCGAGCAGGAATGGCTCGCCGCCAGCAAACTCGACCACCCCAATATCGTCCGCGCGCTCGATTACTGCGGTACGGGTAGTACGCCGTTTCTCGTCATGGAGTTCGTCGATGGCGAGTCGCTGGGGCAGCGCATCGACCGCGACGGCAAGCTGCCCGAGGCCGAGGCCGTCCGCCTGATCGCGCAGGTCTGCCAGGGGCTGCACCGCGCCCACAAGCAGGGCATGATTCATCGGGACGTGAAGCCCGACAACATCATGGTGACGAACGACGGCATCGCCAAGTTGACCGATTTGGGCCTCGTCAAGGAAATGGACGCGGAACTGAACCTGACCAAGACGGGCCGCGGGCTGGGCACGCCGCACTTCATGGCGCCGGAGCAATTCCGCAACGCCAAGAACGCCGACATCCGCTGCGACATCTATTCCATCGGCGCCACGCTCTACATGATGGTCACGGGCGAACTGCCGTTCGGCAAGACGTCCGGCCCACTCGACGCCTGGATGAAGAAGATCAACAACGACTTGATCCCGCCGACGAAAATGGCGCCCGAGCTGACGGAGCGCACCGACTGGGCCATCCGCCGGGCGATGAGTCCGACGGCCGACCTGCGCCCCAGCAGCTGCCGCGAGTTCGTCGAGGACCTCACTGGCCACAGCACCCGGAAGCTAATCACGCCGAGCGAGGCGGCGGCCGGCTCACAAGACGTCTGGTATCTCGTCTACAAGGACGAAACCGGCGCCCAGCACACCGTCAAGGGCAGCACCGAGGGGATTCGGCGCTCCCTGAAAGAACGGCTGCTGGGCGATACGAGTAACGTTCGCGCCTGCCGGGCGAAGACCGGGCCGTTCGAGCCGCTGAAGATTTACCCCGAGTTCCGCGACCTGGTGGTGCAGCCGGCGGCGATCACGCCGACGGGCGGCGGCGTCACGCCGACCAACCTGCCGGCGCCGCCGCTGTCGAGGCCAGGCACGGGCACGCCGTCGTCGTGGGGCGTCGGCAAGACGGCGCCCAACGACATGGCCGGCCCCGTCAGCGGCATCATGCCGCACATCCGCATCAAGACCACCCAACCGGGCCTCAGCTGGGCCTTCGTCTGGGTCATGGTCGGCATGACGCTGGTGACGACGGTGGGGATGGCGTATTTTCTCTACTGGCGCAAATGACTTGTTTACGTTTCGCGAAACGTAAACAAGAGAGAATCACTTCCCCCCCTTGGGCAGCAGTTTCCCGCTGGTGAGCAGCTTCTTCCACTGCTCGTAGCCCGCCTCTCGTTGGGCGGCGGGCATGTCCGGCCGATAGTTGATCTTTTGCGCGTCCGGCACGCGCCGCAGCAGGTGGTAATACGCCAACTCGCGGATGCCGATCTTGTCGTGCTTCAAGTATTCGATGAGCGTGTCGTAGATGTCGCTCCGGGTCCACTCCTCGGCCGGGATGCCGTGCAACAGCGTCATGATCGTCTCGGCCTGCAGCACGGAGTACGGCTTCTGCAGCGCCTTGAAGAGTTTGGCGTCGTGGTCGGCGCGCAGGCCGATCCAGTGGCGCAAATCCTCGATGGCCCGGTAGCGCACTTCGCCGCGGTCGTCGGCGAGGCAATCGACCAGGTCGTTCAAGTCGTCGATGGCGCCCAGGCAGAAAACGCAGAGAATGAGCAAGTAGCCCTTGGCCTCCTTGCGGGTTTCGGCCAGGGCGACCTGCACCGATTTGCCGTCGAGGCGCTTGGCCAACTCCTTGAGGGCGGCCACGGGTTCCTTGAAGGACGGCGCCTCGGACGGCTCCCGATTCGTGAACCAGCGAACGGCGTCCGGCTTGAGCGGCTGTACGCCGCGAGCGCGGACGCCGGCATTG